>NZ_BDGT01000058.1 GCF_001748285.1 Thermogemmatispora onikobensis
TGACCTCGCAGCGTCCTTACAAAGAGCCATATCCGTCGGAGATGGCGCGCGAGCGGATCGGGCGCGATGCCGGCACCAGCTTCGACCCCACGGTAGTGGCCGCTTTCGTGGAACTGCTGGATACGACACCGAATTTTCTCCTCCCCTGTCAGCCAGCCGATCTCGATCGGTTAGCAGAGATCGCCCTCTTGCAGCTCCCCTGATTCGTGCCGCAGCACCTCTGGTGGCAGGCAGTTGGAAGCCGAGAGGGGGAACCTGGGCCTTGGGGGAGGGAAGGAGGGAGGGAGGGAAGGAAGGAAGGAAGAAAGAAAGGAAGAGGCCAGTTCGCCAGTATTCTAGAAGCAGTCGACCAGTCGACCAGTGGGCCAGCAGGATAGAGGCCCACTGGTCGGGGTTGGCGGACTCTGCCCGGTCAGCTTCGAGCCAGGGTCTGCAGATCGAAGGTTGGTCCTTCCAGGCAGATGAGGCGCGGGCTACGGCTGGTCTCCAGGGTACAGGCCAGGCAGGCACCAATGCCACAAACGAGGGGCTGGAGCACCGCGACCTGGGCGAAACCTGGACGGCGCAGACGCTCGAAGTGTTGATAGAGCTGCAGCGCCGTTTCACGTGAAACGCCCAAACAGACGGCATCGGCCCAACTGAGATAGTCCCCCAGCGCTGTCAAGAGTCTTCCTTGCTGGTCCTGGCCTTGTGCGCCACTGCCATCGCTCGTCAGCAGATGGTACTCGACTTCTTCCGGCAACAGCGCAGCCGGGTAGCTTTCTTGCGGCTGCGCCACCTCCTGCACAAGGGTCACCGCCAGCCCCTGCTCGCTAGCGCGCTGAGCCAGCAACGCCAGAGCCACAACCCCGAAGCCCTCAGCGACCAGCAGGAGCGTGCTCAGGCGGGGCGGCAGTCGCCAACCCTGGCCCAAGGGACCCAGCAGGTCCAGCTCTTCCCCTACAGGGCGCCGTGCTAACCAGGTCGTACCGCGCCCACGTACCTGGAACAGAAAACGGCAGTGCTCGCCCTCAATGCTATGCACAAAGAAAGGCCGGCGCAGCAGCGGATCAAACGACCCCTCCTCAGCACAGCGTACCATACAGTACTGGCCCGGCCTCACCGCCTGCGCCAGGGCCGGCGCGCGCAGCTCCAGCAAGTGAAGCCCTGGCCGTACAGTCAGGTTTTCCTCAAGGATCGCCTGATAAAGACGCATACTGGCTGTGCTCCTTCTTCTGCCGCTCACCTACCTGGCTCTTATCTTAATCTGCAGCGATGAGGCCGAGGAAGTTCCGAGTACGCTCGCTCTGTGGATCATCGAAAATCTGGTCAGGCGTACCTTCTTCCACAATCACGCCGTGATCCATAAAGATCACGTGATCGGCCACATCACGGGCAAAACCCATCTCATGGGTCACCACCACCATAGTCATCCCCTCCTCCGCCAGCTGGCGCATGACCTTTAGCACCTCGCCCACCAGCTCGGGATCGAGGGCCGAGGTTGCCTCATCGAAGAGCATCAGCTTGGGGCGCATGGCCAAAGCGCGCGCAATGGCCACTCGCTGCTGTTGACCGCCCGAGAGCTTATGGGGATAGACGTGGGCCTTCTCCTCCAGGCCGACCTTGCGCAGCAGCTCCATTGCGTAAGCGACCGCCTCGTCTCGTGGCATGCCCAGGACATGAATGGGAGCTTCGATAATGTTCTCCAGGGCCGTCATGTGGGCAAAGAGGTTGAAGCGCTGGAAGACAAACCCAATCTGGGCCCGCATTTTGGCGATTTCGGCCTCCTTGGCCTCGACCAGCCGTCCCTTCACCAGACGGTAGCCAACAAGCTGCCCATCAACATAGATACGGCCCCCATCGATCTTCTCGAGGTGATTAATGCAGCGCAGCAAGGTTGTTTTGCCGGAGCCGCTGGGGCCGATGATCACGACGACCTGTCCACGCTCCACCGTCATGCTGACATTGTTGAGGACGAGCAGGTCGCCAAAGCGCTTCACCGCCTCCTCAACGCGAACCATCTCCACGCTCTCAGCGGCTTGAGGGGGGACAGCCGAGGGAGGAGGTTCTTGCTCCTGATAACCGTTATAGCTTTGTTGCTCTGTCACCGGTAGCGCCTCCTTTCAAGCAGACACGCACTAGCGCGCTCCTCCATGCCCACCAGCGATCAACTCCCCGGACTCCAGGGGTGGATTGCCGAATCCCAGGACTCGCTGGGCCCAGCTCTTCTGTCCTGGGCGCCGACCTGGTCGCCCGCCTTTGGCCGCATACTCGGGGTCCAGCCGACGCTCGATCCAGCGCTGGAAGTAGTCCCACAAAGTTGTCAGCAGCAGATAGTAGACGGTGGCCACGATCAGCAGTTCAAAAATCGAGAAGCTTGGCGCCCCCAGAATCTCAGCGGTACCAGTCAGCTCCTCCAGCCCGATGACAGAGGCGATCGAGGTGGTCTTGAGCATATTGTTGAACTCATTGCCGAGGGGAGGGATAATGACCCGCGCCGCCTGTGGCAGAATAATGCGGCGCATAGCCAACCAGTAGCGCATGCCCAAAGCACGCGCAGCCTCCATCTGCCCTGGATCAACCGAGCTGATGCCCGCACGGATGATCTCCGACATGTAGGCTGCCTCGTTTAAAGAGAAGGCAATCAATATGCAGGTAATCTGACTGAAGAGCAGGCCGGGGACCAGCTTGGGCAGCCCATCCCAGAGCAAGAGCACCTGGACGAGCAACGGGCTGCCGCGGAAGAACCAGACATAGACTTGTACGGGGAAGGAGAGCCACTTGAAGCGTGACATGCGCATGAGCGCCAGGAACAAGCCGAGGATCACGCCGGCCAGCTGGGCAACGACAGAGAGCCAGAGCGTGGTCCAGGCGGCCTGGAGAAAAAAGGGTGACAGAATGAATTTCCAAACGGCATCCCAATCGAACATGGCGGGGATCTCCTTGGGTCGTTAGATCGGGCAAGAGGCTGGCTAGCGCTGGACGCAGGATGAGCAGAGCTAACTGAGCGCGCTCCCCTCCCTCTGGCAGCGGCGTCCTTCCTTTCTTCTGGTCTGCCTGGACCAGACCTCTTCCTTACTTATGATAGTGTACAGCAGAAGGGGGAAGTCCATGCCACTCCCTTTCCTCTCTTTATGAAAGAACAAAGGAAAGGGAGGAGGAGCTGGCGCGCAGTGAGCGGTAACCACACCGTCTCTCAGTTAGCAGCATGCTCACCCTGCCAGGGCCATCAGCCTCCACTACGAACCATAGGAGCGGGCCAACAAAAATGAGACGAAGGAGGCTGAGGTAACCTGCGCGAAGAGCCTGCCAGTGAGGCTAGAGGAGGGCACGCCGCTCCATGAGAGCAATGGCGCCACTGGTCAGCCCCCACTTGTCGATGAGCTGCTTGTAGGTGCCATCGCTGCGCATGGCATCAAAGACCCCCTTGACAGCATTGTAGAGAGCCGTATCTCCTTTGCGGAACATAATCCCCTCGGGCGCGGCATTGACCACCGAGCCGCCAACCTCAAACTTCCCAGGATTCTGCTTCAAATAATAGTCGGTCACCGGCGAATCCTGATAGGTGGCAACCACGCGATGGTTGGCCAGCAGCTGGACGACTTCCGTCTGGTCCTTGAGTACCGTCAGATGGATGGGAGGTTTGCCGGCCTTGGTGCAGTTCTGCGAGACCGCCTGCAGGTCAGTCTGCTCAACCGTGCCAGTCTGAACGCCCACATTTTGGCCACAGAGCTGGTCAACGCTCGTGATGTGCAGCGGATTCCCCTTCTCGACCAGGAGCGACTCGCCGGCATTGAAATAGGGGATGAAATCAAACTTCTTTTGACGATCGGGGTTGATCGTGACCGCCGAGATCACGAGGTCAAAGCGCCGGGCCGCGAGATCGTCAAAGATGGTGTCGAAGCCGTCAGTCACAACGCGGACCTGCAGCCCCAGGCGCTTGGCGATCTCCGTGATGAGATCGATGTCGAAGCCTTTGGGCTGGTTGGTGGCTGGGTCAATGAACTCCTGGGGCGGATAGGTTGTATCGCTACCGACCGTGAGCACGCCCGGTGTAATGAGGCCATATTTGTTGCTCGCATTGCCCCCGCCGCTCGCGGGCGCTGACGAACCACCGCAGGCGGCCAGAGCCAGGGCGAAGATGAGCACAATGCCCAGCAAGATCCCACTTCGTAGCACGCTCCGGCTTCCTGCCCTGCGGACTGGAGAGGATACCATGCAGACACCTCCTCTAGTTAACAGAACGACATGGGGTGCAAAGGATATGCGCAGTGTAGCATAGCTCGACTGTTATTGACAAGTTCCCGGTTTCGGTTTGATCGCAGACCTGGACGCCCGTCGACATAATACAAGGTAGGAGGCAAGGAGCGCTACACAGGACGCAACCCAAGGTCTGCTTCGAGTCGAGAAGATGAGCCAACCGCCTTCGCCCGGGGCTTTCCACTGGCACTCTCTGCATTGTTATATGCGCCCCGCCAGGGAGGATTGTCACCCGAGGCTCATTTGTGCAACGCCAGAAGCACAATCCTTTGACATTGTAAGAAGGACCGTGTGAAAAATGCTGCTTCCTGGCACTTGTTATGCTACACTAAATAAGGGGTGCTGTGAGGCACAACGTACAGGCAGAGCATGATGTCCAGCGGGGAGAGCCGCCTATCATTGAAGAGGGCCTGGAGGGTCCACGATGCCCATCACATTCGATCGCCGTATCTGTTGTGACCTGAACGAGACCATTTCGCGCGAGTGGCTGATTACCAATGGGCTGGGAGGTTATGCCGCGGGCACCGTTGCCGGCGTGCTGACGCGCATGCAGCATGGTCTGCTCGTGATCCCAATTGAGCAGAAGGCTCCTCCCCAGCTATTGCTGGCGAAGATCGATGAGGAGGCAGTCTTTGATCAGCGCACCTACTATCTTGGGACGAACGAGTACCGCGATGGCACGCTCAGCCCCGCCGGCTTCGTTCACCTGGAGGCTTTTCGTTTAGAGGAGGGTTTTCCTGTCTTTCTCTACCGCATCGGCGGCCTCGATGGGGTAATGTTAGAGAAACGGATCTGGATGATTCCAGGCCAACACACGACCTGCATCCAGTATCGCCTTTCGCGCCACCATGAGCATGAGCAGGGCGGTTTCGGGCCGGAGAGCGAGCAGCGTGCGCGTGCGATAACCTCAGCCTCGGGTCTGACCAGTCCGCCCACCTATCAGCGCACCTATCTTCGCTATCGCGCGTTGGATCAGCATGTTTTGGAATTGACCCTGCTGCCGTTCTCTGCCTATCGTCCTTTCGACAGCCCCCAGGCCGGCCACAACGACTGGCACTTTCAGGTAGAGGTACATCACAGCAGCGAGCAGCAGCCAGGAGTCGCTTCGGCCCCCTGGCCAGCCGGGCAGCTGCAGCTTCCTCGCGGCGTGACCGGCTGCACCATTCGAGCCACCAGGGATGCTCAGCCCTATCATCTGTTCATCGTCGGCCATCCCGACAGCCAGCCTCTTTTTATCCCAACAGGGGTATGGTACTGGCATTTTCTGCGGCGTGTTGACCGCGATGCCGGGCGACCCGCAGTGGACGACCTCTACCTGCCGGGCGTCTTCCGCGCACGCCTCTGGCCAGGAGAGGAGGCCACACTCACCATTGTGGCCACGACCGAGGACCCGGCATTGTTGCCGCTGACGCCCAGCTACCTGGCCCTGGCCTACCGGCGGAGCGTCGAGCAGCAGCGCGCGCTCCTCCAGCCCCAGCGCTACTTCGGCGAAGGAGGCGAAACCTCCTATCGCCTGCAGGTCTTACCCCTGACGGGCACCACGAATCCTCAGCGCGAGGGCGAGGAGTTTCTGCACTTGCTTGTACAGGCAGGCAACCGCTTCCTGGTTCGTCAGCGACCCGCCCGCCTGGCCGGTCCGGGCCAGGAACCTTACGCCAGGCCCCTGGCAGGGCAGGAAGCAGAGCGCTTCTCGATCCTGTCAACATTCTACGGGCTGGAAGAGTACACACGCGATGCCCTGATTGCTCTGCCCGGGCTCATGCTGGCCACTGGACGCTTCGAGGAGTGCCGTCGCTTACTCCGCGGGCTGGCGCGCAACTTTAAACAGGGCTTGCTACCGGACCGTTTGGCGCCTGCCAGCCACAGCCTCAGCGAGGCGGACTATCGCAACGCGGATGTCACACTCTGGTACCTCTACGCCCTCGATCACTATTTCCGCTTCAGCGGAGACGAAGAGCTGATCGTCGAGCTTTACCCCCGCCTGGCCGAAAGCCTGCTCTGGTACCTGGAGGGAACTCAGCACGGGATTCAGGTTGATCCGCACGACGGCCTGCTGCAGAGCGCCAGCCCCCACCAGGCCCTGACCTGGATGAACGCCTATGCCAATGGAGGCCCGGTCACGCCGCGCAGCGGTAAGCCGGTCGAGATCAATGCCCTGTGGTATCACGCCCTGGCACTGATGGAGGAGTGGTCGACTTTCGTCCGTGGACGCGGCGGGAATACCTATCTGAGTGGACGCATTCAGGAGCTGCGCCAGCGCTGTGCAGAGGGGTTCCAGCGCTTCTGGTACGCCGAGGGACATTATCTTTACGATGTTCTCGATGGACCCGCCGGCCATGATCCCAGCCTGCGCCCTAATCAGCTGCTGGCCATCTCTCTGCGCCACACAGCCCTCGCCCCAGCCCATCGCCTAGAGGTGCTAGAGCAGGTCACACGCCATCTTTTAACCCCCTATGGCTTGCGCACTCTGGCCCCCCACGATCCTGCTTATCGCGGACGGCTGGGCCATAACAGCGAAGAACAGCATCAGGCCCTCCACCAGGGCACCGTCTGGACATGGCTGATCGGCCCTTACATTGAGGCGCTCTTAAAGCTCGATGGCCGCCGTCACAACGGTGAAGAACCAGACCCCGGCCACGTTACTCCCCTGGGACAGGAGTATATCTGGCGCCAGGGCTTACGAGCATTGGAGCCGTTTCTCCGAGAGCTGACCCAGCATACGCTCGGCATGATCGGCGGCGTCTTCGATGGCGACCCTCCTCACCACGCCGGCTATCAGGCTGCCAGCGCCAGCGGCGTCGCCGAACTGCTGCGAATCTATAGCTATTTAGCCCAGGCTGGAGCCGGTCACCTGGTTCCCGCTCTCTCGGTGTAAGAGTAGCGTTTCACCAGCGTTCTACCATTTTCACAGTTCCCTGCAGATAGTTTTATACACATTCCAGGCAGGTTATCCACAGGCAATGTGGATAACCTGTCGATAAAGATTTCTCACTCCGCTCACTTATCCACACAAGCGGTCGGTATTTCTAAGTTATCCACAGGTTTTGTGGATAAGTTATCCACAATGGTCATCCTGACCTGTTGTGTCAGGACATCCTTCTCTCCAGTTTTCCACCGATTCTGTGGATAACTTTTCCACACTATCCACACAGGCGAGCGGTTTTCCCGAGTTTTCCACCGATTCTGTGGATAACTTTTCCACAAGTTATCCACAGCCTCCCATAAAACGTCTAGTTGGACCTCATACGTCTGATATATTCGGACAAGAGGACAGGCACTTATCCACAAAAACTGTGGATAACTATGCCACTAACGGTCATCCTGACCTGTTGTGTCAGGACATCCTTCTCTCCAGTTTTCCACCGATTCTGTGGATAACTTTTCCACACTATCCACACAGGCGAGCGGTTTTCCCTACAACCGTTTATCGCCTGCCTGTCAGCCAAAGAAGGGATGAAGGACCCTCTCCCGACCTCGCTGGCGTAGCAGACGGACTAATACTTCACTGTTTCATTTTTAAAGCAGAGATATCCACAGCAATGGTGGATAAGCTAGAGGGAACTGTGGATAAATAGCAGCAGCTCCTACTTTATCCACAACTTTTGTGGATAACTTATCCACAACGGTCATCCTGACCTGTTGTGTCAGGACATCCTTCTCTCTAGTTTTCCACCGATTCTGTGGATAACTTTTCCACACTATCCACAGCGGCTTTTCCGACCATTGGACTTCTCCACGGAGCCTGTGGATAACTTTTCCACAGGCCCTGGACGATCTCCCCTCTCATCCACAGCCTGCTTGCCATTTATCCCCAAGTTTTCCACCACTTTTGCACAGAGCAAGCGGCGTTTCTCAGCAAAATAAAACTCCTGTCAAGTTGCCTGTCGAACCGCTCCGAGAGCCATTTCAGCCAGCGAGATCGTTCAGAGGATCGGCCCGAGCTGGCTGGGGTTATCCACATATCCACAGGCCCTATTACTACTGCTACCCATATCCATCCTTTAATGATAGATGGATATAACAGTAGTAGGGGCTGTGGATATGTGGATAACTGCCGCGATGCCAGGGGCTTTTGCTGGTCGGAGGGCAGTAAGCGTTGCAGAAATGCAACATAGCTGAGCCTGGACGCCGGGGCTGATCAGAGAGGCTGACAGAGCACTGAGAAGAGAGGAGCCGCGGTGCTCTTTGGAGGCAAGAGGTTGCCGGTCAAAGTTGTGGCCCAGCTCATAGTCGGCGGCTCCAGGACCCGGACGTATCTTGTCCCCCCGAGTGCGACTTTCCTGGCAGTAGCTCGTTATATCTCTAGGGATGGCAGAGAGGACAGACCTGACCGGCTGATGCTCTCGCTCTGGCGGGCGCTTGCCCGGCCAGGGAGGCGGTCGCAAAGACAGAGGTGGCCACGTGCTTTCCTCCCTCAGTGTGGTGTCTTCCGGCAAGACTTGCTCGTTTCCCTCGGGCAGAAAGTGCATTGACGGCCCAGGCGGGGGATGGCATCGTCTGTCCGATCGACGTCCTCTCCTAAAGAAACTCTGAACACAACGGCAGCAATGTCGTCGCTGGCTGAGGGCGGCCAATGTCTTCAATCATCGAAACCATCAAAGCGCGCCTCGACCTGGTAGATGAAGTTGGCCAGGTGGTGAAGCTCCAGAAAACGGGCCGGGCCTTCAAGGCCCTTTGTCCTTTTCACAACGAGCGCACACCCTCCTTCTATGTCTTTCCAGAGTCGCAGCACTGGCACTGTTTTGGCTGTCACGAGAGCGGCGATATTTTCACCTTTGTGCAAAAGACCCAGGGTCTCGACTTTCCGGAGGCCCTGCGCTACCTGGCGGAGAAAGCGGGCGTCTCTCTGGATGAACAGCCTGGCTACGATACAGCCCAGCAGCGTGAGCTGGCTGCCCAGCGCGAGCGGCTACGCCAGCTCAACGAGGATGCTCAGCTCTGGTTTCATCAGGCCCTCCTGCGTTTGCGCGAAGCAGCCCCGGCGCGGGCCTATCTTCAGAGTCGTGGTCTCACGGCAGAGACCGTTATAGCCTTTGGCCTGGGGTACGCTCCCGACAGCCGCGATGGTCTCTGTCGTTATCTACTCGCGCAGGGCTATAGCGAGCAGGAGCTGGTCAGTGCTGGTCTGGCTCGTGAGCCAGAGGACGGGCAGGGCCTTTATGATTACTTCAGGAACCGCATTATCTTTCCCATTCGAGACCTGCGGGGGCGGGTGCTTGCCTTCGGAGGGCGCGCGCTGGGTGATGGCCAGCCCAAATATCTAAACACCCCTCAGACGCCGCTCTTCGAGAAGAATAGCGTGCTCTATGCGCTCGACCGTGCCAAAGAGGCGATCAAGCAAGCCAACCAGGTGATCATTGTCGAGGGCTATATCGACGCCATCATGGCCCACCAGTACGGAACGCGGCAGACCGTTGCCTGTATTGGTAGCGCGATCACCGAGAAACACATCCAGCAGATCAAAAAGCTGGCGCGGCGCATTACCCTGGCCTTAGATCCCGATGCCGCCGGCATGGCCGCGACGGAGCACGGCATTCAAGAGGCGCTCCGCTCGCTAGAGCGAACGATCGTTCCCGTCCCACTACCGGCGCCACCCCAGGAGCGCCGTGGTCAGGGTCAGGGGAGCGGCGCCAGGGCCATTATTCGCCTGGAAGAAGAGATCGATGCTCAAATCGATGTGCTCATGCTGCCCGCGGGCCAGGACCCCGATGAGGTGATCCGCCAGAACCCGGCCCAATGGGAGGAGGCTCTTGCTCATCCGTTACCTTTGGTCGATTATTACTTTGTAGCCAAGACGATGGACCTGGATCTGCGTCAACCGAGAGACCAGGCATTGGCGGCGCGGCGCCTGCTTCCCATCATCGCTATGATCAGTGATCGCGTCAAACGCGATGCCTATGTGCGGAAGCTAGCCAGGATGATCCATGTCGATGAACAGAGCCTGTATAATGAATTGCAGCGTAGCCTGCGTGGCAGACACCAGAGTGTGGCCGAAATCGTTGTGCCCGCCGAGTCGGGTAGGAGGGAGGTGGAAGGCAACAGGAAAGGGAGAGGACGGCAGCGCCAGTCATCGCAGGCTCCGGCTCCGCTGCGCTCTCTGCCCTCACTGGCCCAGACTGGTCTCAGCTCCAGCGAGAAAGCCGGAACAGAGACACTCTCCCCGGTCTCACCCGCCGGGGGGGAGGAGGCCAGAGTGGGAGAGGGGGGGGCCCCGGTCAGCGCTGGCCCCGGCGGCAAAGGTCCGACGCTTGACAGAGGAAGCCTGGATAGAGTAGAATGGGAAGACTACCTGATAGGGCTACTCCTCCAACATCCTGGTTTAAGTCAACATGTTTGTGGTATAATAAACGATGGTGACTTTATCGGGACGGACACGCGGGAGTTGTACCACTTTCTCAACTCTCTTTATCAACGTGGCTCTTCCTCTTTCCATCAACCCTTAGAGCAGCTGTTACCTTCCGCGTTGCTGGAAACGGCGGCCCGAGCGCAACGGCGCATCGAGGCAGCGTCTCCGCTCGATGGAGCAGGACTGATCAAAGCGGCCACCCAATGTGCAACCCGCTTGAAGCGCATGCGGCTGATGCAGCTCAATACGGAGCTGCGCTATTTGATCCAGGAGGCCCGGGAAACGGGGGACCTGACCGCAGTGCACGAGCTGGAGCGTCAGCTGCAGGAAATCCACCGGCAGATCCGCGAGATTCACGTGAAGACGAATCTGCAGGGATGAAAATCCTCAAGCCCAGATGTTAGATGGGTGATGTGGGATAGCCTGGGTAGGGGAGTGGGGTGGGCGGGCGGCGATGATCAGCATCGCATAGCGCTATTATCTTACTCTTTATTTTCAGAGAGCAGGGTCAGTCTCTTTATTCGTTATTCATTGCGGACCCGTTTTCTGAAGGGGGAGCCAGAATGGTGAATCAGAAGCAGGATGTCATGACGAGATCGCGGAATGAAGAGGTGCATACTGAACAATTGAGCGATGTATATGAGCCTTTCGAGGCGGATATGCTCCTCGAAGACTCGCACCGTGTTTTTGACGATATCGATTCACTAGGTCTGCGTGCTACCACCGCTGGTAGCCTTGTCACGGCTGCCGATGACGGTGAGTCATATGACCTGTTCTCCAAGTTACAGGACGAAGAAACCATGGATGCCCTGGATACCAAGGAGCCACCGGCAGACTGGGAACCCGGACCGGAGGACGAGGTCGACGTAGAGGCGATGACCGGGGCCAAGTGGGATGATCTCCAGGACGGCCTTGGAATCGTTGTCGCCGACCTCGAAAATAGCCTCGACGATCCGGTGCGCATGTACTTGCGCGAGATCGGGCGGGTTCCTCTGCTGACCGCTGAGGAGGAGGTCCGCCTGGCGCGGCTGATGGAGCGGGGCAAGGCTGAGGCTGCCAAGCCTAACCCGAATCGGCGCATTATCGAGGAGGGTGAGGAGGCTCAGCGGCGCCTGACCGAGGCTAATTTGCGCCTGGTGGTGAGCGTTGCCAAAAAGTACATTGGCCGGGGCATGAGCCTGCTGGACCTGATCCAGGAGGGCAATATTGGCCTGATTCGTGCCGTCGAAAAGTTCGACTACACCAAGGGCTACAAGTTCAGTACCTACGCCACCTGGTGGATTCGCCAGGCCATTACCCGTGCTATCGCCGATCAGGCTCGCACGATCCGCATCCCGGTTCACATGGTCGAGACCATTAACCGGCTGATCCGCATTAGTCGTCGCCTCTTGCAGGACCTTGGGCGTGAGCCAACCTCGGAGGAGATCGCCGAGCAGATGGACATCAGTCCCGAGAAGGTGCGCGAGATCATCAAGGTCAGCCAGGAGCCAGTGAGTCTGGAGACGCCGATCGGCGAGGAGGAAGATAGTCACCTGGGTGACTTTATCGAGGATCACACGGCCCTTGCTCCCGCTGATGCGGCCAGCCATCAGCTCCTGAAGGAGCAGGTTGAGGATGTGCTTGCCAGCCTGACCGAGCGCGAGCGGAAGGTGCTCCAGTTGCGC
Organism: Thermogemmatispora onikobensis; assembly: GCF_001748285.1. Lineage (NCBI taxonomy): Bacteria > Bacillati > Chloroflexota > Ktedonobacteria > Thermogemmatisporales > Thermogemmatisporaceae > Thermogemmatispora > Thermogemmatispora onikobensis. The sequence continues at coordinate 12,250 of NZ_BDGT01000058.1, forward strand.
TTTGGTCTCGATGACGGTCGGAGCCGTACGCTCGAAGAGGTTGGCAAGGAGTTTCATGTAACGCGCGAGCGCATCCGCCAGATCGAGGCGAAGGCTCTGCGCAAGCTGCGCCATCCCAGCCGCAGCCGCAAGCTCAAGGATTATCTCGATTAGCTTCTTCCCAAGGTAGCTATGGGGCGCGTTTAACGCGCCCCTACTTTTTTGGGTGATGTGGCTGGGCCAGGCCGGTCAGCCTCCGGCCCAGTCCAGCCCAGTCTATTCTATTCCCTCTGCAGCGCTCTTTCTCGCGTGATCCGGTCTTAGCTCACATAGATGCTGCCTTCGATCAAACCCTCCATCTCCCCTTTGGGGTCGCGCATCATCAGTTCCAGGACGGCTTTGTAGGGGTCGTAACCCTCGAACAGGACGAGGGCGAGCTGCTGGGTAATGGGCATTTCAACACCGTAGCGCTGGGCTAGCTGGAGGGCGGCACGGGTGGTATAGACACCTTCGGCCACGCTGTGCATGGAGGCCAGGATGTCGTCAAGCTTTTCGCCTGCAGCCAGGCGGCGGCCAAGTTGGTGGTTGCGGCTCAAGGGGCTGGAGCAGGTGGCCACTAGATCACCTAAGCCTGCCAGGCCGGCAAAGGTCAACGGATGTGCCCCAGCAGCGGTGCCGAGCCGCGTGATCTCTGCCAGACCACGGGTGATGAAGGCGGCGCGGGCGTTCTCGCCGTAGCCCATGCCGTCATTGATGCCTGCTCCAATGGCGATGATGTTCTTCAAGGCTCCGCCCAGCTCAATCCCGATGATGTCTTGGGTAGTGTAAACCCGGTAGCGCGCTGTGCTCAGCAGGGTACGCAGGTAGATGGCGGTAGCCCCATCTTGGGCTGCTACCACGGCAGCTGTGGGTTTCCCCTCGGCGACTTCGCGCGCGAGGTTGGGACCACTGAGGGCGGCAAGACGTGCACGAGCCTCCGGTAGCTCTTCGGCCAGCACCTCCGACATACGCTGGAGCGTGCTGAGCTCGATCCCTTTGCTGGCACTCACGACGATGGCGCCGCGCTCCAGATAGGGGGCTAGCTGCCGCGCGTTTTCGCGCATGCGCTGTGAGGGTGTGACCAGGATGATGACGTCGCGATGGCGAACGGCTTTTTCCAGATCGGCGGTGACTCCTAGATGCTCGGGAAAGCGAAAGCCGGGCAGGAAGAGTCTATTTTCACGCAGACGCGCCATGTCGGCGGCCCGCTCGGGTCGATGCTCCCAGAGGACCGTATCGATCCCTTTGTCGGCCAGCAAAAGCGCCAGCGTGGTTCCCCAGGCACCACTGCCAATCACTGCAACGGATGCCATTGTCCTCCTCTCCTATGCTCGGTTGCCCGCAGGCTCGCTCGCTGAAGGGCTATGGGCTGCCTCTCATTGTAGCACAGGGGAGGTGACGGTCAACCTCGTGTCTCTACTGAGGGGCCTGGCTCCCCTCTCTTTCCCACCACTTCCTCCGCCGCGACACCACGCGAGCGACTCTCTCTGTCTAGCGCTCGCGCTTCCTGGCCCGGCGACCCTCTGCCATGCGTTGCTCGCTTTCTCCGCGCAGAAATGGCCCAATGTCAGCAGATTGATGATCACATGAATAATAGTGCTTGAAATAGTGACGCAGCTCTCTCAGAACTTTACTCGTCTCGTCAGGTGAGGCTCCGTGGCGGTAGAGACAGGCTTTCCACTGCAGTCGCTGGATATACTTTTTCCCTGGCTCTCCGCAGTCTTTACATAGGAGATCTTCGATACATTGGCGAGTACGGATGAGCTGGGCAGCGGCCTCCTCGACGCGGCTATGCTTCAGCTCAACCAGGCAGATGGTGCGTTCTGGAGAGCCATCCCGGCTGTAGAAGATGAGGCCATCGCAGCGGCGATCGCCGTCTCTGATGCCCAGGCTGCGGAGCAGCTCACGGGCCTGATCGCTACCGTCGTCGAGCTGGAAACAGAGAATGACCTCGCCGGCGTAAGGGTCGTCCAGATGGCCAAAGTTGGCTTTCGCCTTCTGATTTTTAGGTGCGATGACGACCTTGTCTCCCTTTTCGCCGTTGATACATTTTGAAGAGTTTGCGCCGATGAGCAGCAGACGTGTCAGCGGCATAGCGTGTCAGCTTCCTTCCTGCTGAACTGAAGGGTGATCTTTTTCTCCCTTACCCTTAATCGGCCACTTCGAAGTGGATGCGCTCGACGAGGCGCGTCACTTCGCTAAAGGTGCGCCAATGAATGATGCCCTCTTCATCGAGGATATTGACAGCCTCGCCATCGTCGCGGATGTGGTAGACGGCGACCTGATTCTGAGCGAGAAAGGCCTCTTTGCGCTGAAGGAAAAAGAGCGAGGCCAGCTCATCGTGACGCTCCTGCGGGTGTCTGGCGGCGGCCAGCAGATTGATCAAGTGATCAATCATATAGGTGCTGTGAGTAGTTATCATGATCTGCAAGCCGGCATTCACCAGCATAGCCAGCAGCTCGATCATTTTGACCTGAGCTTCCGGGTGGAGGTTCATTTCCGGCTCATCAATGACGAGCAGCTCGCCCGGGCGAGCCAGATAGCGCAGATAGAGGGCCAGCGAAGAAAGCTCCTTCACCATCGAGGAGGAGACGGATAATTCCAGCTCTGTTCGGGGCGTCGGCTCAGGAGAGGCGGCCATTGGGATAGGGCAAAACAGAATCTCGCGCGCCGTGCCGGCTTCGGCGGGGGTAAAGTCGAGTGTTCCCTCCAGAATCTCCTCTTGCAGAAGAGCGCCCAACTCCAAGTAAGGGCTGCGACTGGCTGCAGCCTGGTCCTCTACCTGGCTCAGACTCAGGCTACTCTGGCGATGGAAGCGCCAGACGATCTCGACGAAGTCGGCGATGGGCACAGGCACGAGACGCGGCTGTTGCTCTGAGAGGGCTGTCAGCAAGCGCTCCAATAAACCTCTGGTATCGGTTGTCCGGTGGCCTCGTTTGTTCCTCACTGAAGGAGGTAAAGAGATAAAGCGCTCGTAGATAATGCTGCTGCGCTCGGTCGGGAAATAGCTGATATTGCGCCAGAAGGCCTGGAGGATCTCGCGGAAGACGATGCCATTCACGAAGCCCGCGATTTCTCGACGGGGAAGGCGCTCGCTCACATTCTGGCCTGGGTAGAAATAGAGGCGGGCCTCTCCACTCTCCTTCAAGGCTTTCAAGGGGGCATCCTCCTTGTCTCCCCCGATATAATCGCTGACGCTGGCCAGGAGCAGCCTTCGAAGGAGCTCCGGCTTAAATGCTGCGATATCGATGCTGAGAGTCAACTCCTCGAAACGCGCGTGGTCGCTGCCCAAGAAGAGCGGCAGCCATTCCGGTACGCCCAGGAGCAGGTCGTTGAGGAAACGCTCGGCGTGCTCCTCGGCGAAGTCCAGCAGATCGAGGAACCCACTGCTCTGCTCGGCAACGCGCCGTACCAACTGATCGAGAGGGCGATACTTCTGGCGCGTCTGCCCACTCAAGTAGGCGCTGAGGTAGCGGCTCCAGCTATAGCGCCCGAGGGAGCCTGCAATCGTATAGGCCAGCCAGGTTTTACCCGTATTGTTCTTCCCGACAAAGACCGTCAGGGGCTTCATGACGATCTCTGCCCGTCGCAATGGGCCGAGGTTACAAACTGTGATCTGCATCGCCTTCCTCCTCGAACGCCCTTCTGATCCTATGAGGAATTATAGCACAAAGCAGGCTCCCTCTGCACCAAGCATGCGCTATTTTAATGATCGATCGCGATCTGAGAGAGAACGGAAGCGCTAGCTGTTTTCTGCTGGACTTTTATGCTGGCGCTCTGGTTTCTGATTGTTCTGATACACCTCGGGCTTCAAGACGCCGATGTAGGGCAGATTGCGGTAGCGTTGGGCATAATCGAGGCCGTAGCCAACCACAAACAGATTGGGGATACGAAAGCCGATGTAGGCCAGCTCCAGGGACTTAGCGCGTTCGCGCTCCTTGTACAGCAAGGTACAGACGCGCAGGCTCAGTGGATGTCGCTGGCGCAGGAGGTCTAGCATATAATGCAGCGTCAGGCCGCTATCCACGATATCCTCGACAATCAGCACATGCTTCTGATCGATTGGCCCCTCCAGATCCTTGAGGATACGCACCACACCACTCGACTGCGTGGCATTGCCGTAGCTAGAGACGGCCATATAGTCGATTTCGTGCAGCATATCAATCGCGCGCGAAAGATCGGCGATGAAGGGAATGGCACCCTTCAGAATTCCCAGGAGCAGCAGGTTCTTCCCCTGGTAATCCTGGGTGATCTGGCGTCCCAGTTCCTTGACTTTCTCCTCAATCTGCTCCTGAGTAACGAGAATCTCTTCGATATCCTCGTGCATAGTTTTTCCCTTCCCGAAGAATAGCAATGAAAAAGCGCTGCTCGCCCTAGCGGCTGATGCTGAGCTGGACAATGCGGCGGGTAGTACGGCTGAGGCGAACGGACTCAGCCAGGCAGAGGCCAGCGACCCAGATGCAGCGCGAGTCGACGAAGAAGAGCGGGAGCGTATCCCGTTCTGAGCGCGGGACGTGGGCGTCGACAAGCACATCCTGGACCTTACGGCTCTGCTGCATGCCCAGAGGCTGAATACGATCACCCGCCCGGCGCGTGCGCACCTGCAACAGTGGGCCAGCGGCCTCGCCGTCGATATATACAAGATAGCGTGTCCGTGGCAGAAGGTGCCAGACCGCTTCCCAGTCTTCACGCGCCAGCGCCTCCAGTGCTGCCTGCTCGACCTCGGGGGCCAGTGGCATCGCCCGAGCGCGCCAGGGGGTACCGGGAACCTGGCCTTCCCCTGGAACGGGTAACAGGAGCGTCTCGCCACCTGCAGTGGTCTCAGAGGTCTGCCGACGCAGAGAATGGTGGAAGAGACGCAGCTTTGACCCGCTGATCTGCAGCTGTAGCTGACCTGGCAGATCCAGCGAGCGCTCGGCCCGCGAGCGCTGGGCCTCCTGCAAGAAGGCTGTAAGCAGAGCATAGTGGCGCGGCTCTAACGGGGACTGCCCTCCACAGAGCAGGGCCGTGGCGCGACGAAGCAGGTGACGCTGCAAACTGAGTGGCTGCGCAAGCAGCGCCGGCACAGTCATGATCACCTCTTCCGCGCTGGCGCTGGTTACTATTGCCGACCAACTCTGCGAGACACAGCTTTCTATCCATTCCAGGTCGACACGAAGAACCTCAGCGCTACGGCGCAGCGTTTCGCGGATACCCGAATTCAGGTGTTCAAGGAGCGGTAGCAGCTCATGACGGACACGGTTGCGCAAAAAGCGCGGGTCACGATTACTCTCGTCTTCGAGGGGCTGGAGGCCCTGCTGCTGGCAGTAGGCCAGAATCTCGGCCCGGCTCACTTCCAGTAAGGGGCGGATGATATCCTGCTGGCGGGGAGCCATACCAACCAGTCCCGCCAGGCCACTGCCACGCAGCAGGTGAAGCAGAATCGTTTCCACTTGGTCATCAGCCTGATGGGCAACGGCGATGAGGCGGCCCCGGGCTACCTCGCGTAGAAAGGCATAGCGTGCCAAACGAGCGGCCTCCTCAAGCGAGCGTTTCTCTCGTCGCGCCAGGGCCGGGACATCCACGCTACCGATGGTCAAAGGAATGCCCCATGCAGAGACCAGCCGGGCGACAGAGAGGGCGTCTCGCTCGCTCGCCTCGCCGCGGAGACGGTGGTTAAGGTGGGCGGCCAATAGACGCACCGTGGGAAAGGGCCTACCCTCGCCACAGAGCGAGTGCAGCAGGTGGAGCAGACAGAGCGAATCAGCCCCACCCGAGACAGCGACTATGATCTCACTCTGGGGAGGAAGCAGGCCGTGACGGGCGATGTAGGCGGCCACTCTGTCTGTGAGCATCTCACTGGTTGCTGGCGCAGATCCCACGTTCCACCTCCGCCGTCTATGGATAATCGCATGCCCATGTGATAGGATATATACGCAAATTATATAACATTGACTGCCAGACTGTGGCTGTGTGGCAATTCATTCGGGATACGTCTCGGGAAAAGAGCTATGGCGATTCGCAAGATCATTACGGCTGAAAACCCAATCTTGAGGCAGAAAGCCAAGAAGGTACACCGCTTTGAAGCCTCCATGAAGCGGCTGGTGGAGGACATGTTTGATACCATGCATGCCGCGCATGGGGTGGGCCTGGCTGCTCCCCAGATCGGCCTGTCGATTCGCGTCTTCGTCGCTGAGTACGAGGACCACAAAGTGGCGATCTTCAATCCAGAGATCACCAAAGCCGAAGGGGAGACGCTGGGAACAGAGGGATGCCTGAGCATTCCAGGCTACGTCGGAGATAACATCAGGCGAGCCGAAAAGGTAGTGGTCAAAGGTCAGAACGTCGAGGGCAAACCGATCAAGGTGAGTGCTGAGGGCTGGTTTGCTCGTATTCTGCAGCATGAGATCGACCATCTGGATGGCATCCTCTTTCTGGACCGTCTCGATCGCCCTGAAGACCTGCGTCCGGCGCGCGAGGGGGAGATCGAGGAGCCGGAACCAGAGGTCGTCTAAGGCCAACGGGAGGACCCGCACCAGCAAGGAATAGGGCGTTGCGTTGACGCTGGCGCGGGCCCTTCTTTCACTTTCCTGCTCTGCGCGCTTGTCTCGGCAGGGCTGCCAGCTTCTGTGGTGCGACTCGGGCTGGCTAAAGGAACCCCTGTCGACTAGCCCTGTCGTTGCTGCTTGCGTAACATCGGCATCGGTTGCTGGCCTAAAAGGCGCTCGCACTCGCGACAAATGTAGAAGCCTTCCTCTCGCCAGCGCAGCTCGCTCAAGCGATAGTGCAGATAGCAGATGCCGCAGCGCGTACTATCGGGCTGGCTGGCTATCTGCCGGTCCCGCTCAAACAGGGCGCGTAGTTCTGCAATGAGGCCGTTGAGGTCAAAAGAACCAGCAGATCCGCGTCCACTGGCGCTCTGTGACACTGATGCTGGTGTTGCGCCGTTCGTCGTGCGCCCTTCACGCCGATGTGAAAAAGAGCTGCCGCTGGCCGAAGCACCATTGCCTGAGCCTGGTATTGGATGGCTGCTCACTGCCAGTATTCTCCCCCTTTATGCCGGCGATGCAAGAATAGCTATTATCCGTAAATTATATACCTCGTCGAAGCTCTTCGTCTAGGGCCGCTGCCGCGCGAGAGCTGCGCTCTGATGGGACGCTATGCGAGCACGCTATAGTTCCTCGCTCCTCTCCCTTCCCTCCATCTCTGGCGCTCTGCATCCTGGCTGCCAGACCTTTGCTGTCCTCTCAGAAAAGAGAAATCTCCTCCAGCAAGTATTGGCTCTATCTCTTCATGTATCTTTGCCTATCTATCTTGTACAATACTCCTGATTGAGATCCTGGCTGCCAAGAAGCTGGCAGCTAGAGCGTTCTATCTATAGGGGAGAAGATAAGGGGGAGGCTCTTCTGAAGAGCGTGGAAGGAGGGAATGGCCTGTTCGGCCTGGACCGTGAAGGAAGCGAAAAAATCGAACGCCATGCGTATCGCTGTGCTATGATAGACTTTGTTATGGCAGCGCAGTGATATTCGACTCGGGGACAGGATGCCTGCTATGAATCGCTATATAACAACCTCTGCCGGAGCCAGCGGCAGTTATGGGCGGGAGAGAAAGGCCAATTCAAGAGGGTTGTTCCCTCTACTCGTGGTGATGTTCTGCTTCATCTGCGGGCCATCGCTCATACTGATTGCTCTGGGAGGGTCAGCGGTGCGCGCCGAGGGTGTGCCGGGGGGCAATATCCAGGACCCGGCGGTGAGAGCGGTTGATATTGCCCGACCAGCTGTTGTGCGCATCGTTACCCAAATTAACGGGCGGCTCACGGTGCAATTCCCCAATGGGCGCAGCGCGACCTTCCCGCTCGATGGAGGCAGCTATGGCCTGGCCGCCCTTGGGACAGGGACCTTTATCAGCGCTCACGGTGATATCCTCACAGCTGATCACGTTATTAATCCTCCTCATAGCGATGAGCTCAATGCTGTACTCATCAGAGCCGCCGCTCCCGACGTTACCGCCTACTACAATAGCGTGCTAGCGCGTGGCAATCAGCTCAGCGCCGACCAGGTGGCGCAAGATCTACTCAGTGGTCAGTTTCCCTCTACGCCCAGCTATGCGCCTCCTGTAAGTGCCGTTTACCTCAGCACTGACTATAGTGGTCCTTTAAGTGCGGCCCGCTTGCGTGATGTGCCGGCTCTCTATTTTGCCCGCGTTGACCGCGTTGAGCAAGAAAGTCCCCCCAACCAGAAGGACACTGCCATTATCCATGTGGCTATGGAGGATACACCCAGCGTTGAACTCGGCGACTCCTCTGCTGTCCAGGTCCAGGACAATCTCACTATTATCGGTTTTCCAGGCAATGCTGATGTCAGCATGCGCCCGACAGACTTTCTGACTTCATCGGTGAATCGCATCTTTGTCAGCTCTATCAAGACAACCGACAGCGGAGCGCAAGTCATTCAGGTGGGGGGCAATGTAGAGCAAGGTGACAGCGGTGGGCCAGCCCTCGATAGTCAAGGTCATGTAGTGGGGATTGTCAGCTTTGGCACCCCTGGGGGGACCAGTTTTCTGCAGGCCAGCAATAGCGCGCGAGCTTTGTTGCAGAATCTTCACCTGGATACTGAGCCGGGGCCATTCCAGCGGGCCTGGAGCCAGGCGTTCAACGATTATGCCTCGACTGCTCCTGGCCATTGGCATCGTGCGGCTCAGGAGTTTGCCACCCTGGCAGCTCGCTATCCTGCGTTCAAGGCAGTGATGCCCTACCTGACCTATGCCAGGCAGCAGGCTGCTCACGAGCAATCATCGGGGACGACAGGCCAGAGCCAGGGTCTGCCGTTGCTCCTCGTAGTGATTGGGGGCGTGGGGACTCTGATCATAGTGCTGCTGCTTGTGGGGGCCATCTTCCAGATCAGGCGCCGGCAGGCAAGCGTATCCCCAGTCGTGAATGCTGCGAGCGGTATCCTGCTCCATCCCTCTGGCCCGGCCCATAGAGGGCCAGGCCAGGGCGCGCTGCCGGGATTGCCATCGGCTGCTGCTCCCTATGCCTCGATGCCACCAACTGGGACTCAGCCGCCGCAGACTACAGCGAGGACCGCGGCGCCCGCCGGGCCATCGGCTCCTCCCCACTCGCCGAGACCGTGGCCTCCAAGTCCTGGCAGTCAGTTCTCCGGGCTTCCCCGGCAGCCGGCAGCATCGTCGTCAGCCCCTGGTTCTGCATCTTCTTATCCCTCCCCAGACCTGGAGGATGAGAACACGCTGGTACCGTTCGGGGGCCCTCCACGAAGTGCTGGCAGCAGAGGTCAGCCCTGGCTCTCCAAGGGAGACCAGGCTGCTCCTGCCTCAACCGCTGGCGGAAACCAGCCTGGGCTTCCGCCAAGAAGGAGTGAGGCCTCCTCGTCCTCAGCGCCTGCCCAGGCCCAGGCTGCTAGCGCGCCTTCTTCAGGGCCTGAGCCGCCGACAACGACAGAGCAGCTGCGTCCCTGGCCCTGTGGTCACATGAATCGTCCCCTCGCACGCTACTGCAGTACCTGTGGAGAGCCAGCGCCGCCACCGCCGACAGTGCGACGCATCGAGCAGTGGACCGATCGCCAGGGCCAGTACCAGTAGCCAGGGACTGAAGAACGAGGACCAACCGAACCAAAGCACAAAGGCACTCCCCCACTGGGGGAGTGCCTGCCTTTCTCTTGTTGCCTCTCTCGCGTCATCGAATAGCGCCAGGCCAGGCAAGCGAGAACCGGATAGCTTCTTCTATAGAGAAGCTCAGCTCTCCTGGCGCGCCGCAAGCGAGGCTCAATCTGATAGAGCGCCGTTGGCGTTTAGGCGCCCATAATATGGTAGCCGGCGTCCACAAAGAGCACCTCGCCCGTGATCCCACGGGACAGTGGGCTGCAAAGGAAGAGTGCAGCGTCACCGATCTCACTCTGCTCAATGTTACGGTGTAGAGGTGCTACCTCCGTCATGTGGTCGCGCATGGTCGTAAAGCCGGGAACGCCGCGGGCGGCCAGCGTATTCACCGGCCCTGGCGAGACGGCATTGACCCGGATATTGAAAGCACCAAGCTCGTAGGCCAGGTAGCGCACGCTACACTCCAGAGCCGCTTTGGCCACAGCCATCACATTGTACTTAGGCATCACCCGCTCGCTGGCGATGTAAGTAGCGGTCAGAATGCTGCCACCGCCGCGCGCCTGCATCAGGGGCACAGCGCGCCGTGCCAGAGCCACCAGTGAATAAGCACTGATGTCCAGAGCGGTCGAAAAGCCCTGACGGCTGGTCTGCCAGAAAGGATTCTCCATATCCTCTTTCGGCGCAAAAGCGATCGAATGAATCAAAATATCGAGGCCGCCGTCGAAGAGTTCCGCCGCCTGAGCGAAAGCGGCATCAAGCTGCTCATCGCTTTGGACATCGCAGGGGATCAGCGGCGTGCCTGGTACCTTATCGGCCAGCTCCCGCACAAACTTTTCCATGCGCTCCTGATAGGTCAAGGCCAGACGGGCGCCCTCGGCAGCCAGGGCCTGAGCGATGGCCCAGGCGATCGAACGATGGTTGGCCACACCGAAAATAAGCGCGTTCTTTCCTTCCAAGAGAGGCATAAGGTCTTACTCCTTCCTTATGGGTAGGGACTGACTCATCGACAGTCTGAGCTATCAACCAAACAAGCAAGCAAGGATAATAGCGGCAGAGAGAAGGCATCTCTTCGGTCACGAGGAAGAGGCCTACTCGACGGGATAGCCGGAAAGCAGCCAGCCATGCATGCCAGAGGCCAGATTATAGACCTGCTGGAAACCGAGCAGTGAGGCGATCTCTGCAGCGATGGCGCTGCGCTGGCCGACGGCGCAGACAAAGATCACCTCCTGTGAAGGGGAAAGAGGCAGCTCCCGCAGGGCCTGGCCGAAAGCATAGATACCACTGAGAGGGAGAAGCGTGGCACCGGGAATATGGCCCTGCTGCCACTCAGTGGGCCAACGCACATCGATCACGTGGGCGCCGCGTGCCATCAGCTCTTTGGCCTCGGCGGGGCCAATCGTTTGATAGGGCTGGGAGGCCGCCATTTCATACTCGTCAGCGGACATTGTACTGCTCCTTTTCACGCTGATCAGCTTCGTACTGCTCCAGCCAGATCTGGCCCAGCATCGTCTGACTAATCATATACTCATCTCCCACAAAGGTCATCGTCAGCAGCCCCTGATCCTCCATCTCACGGAAATCGTCTGTCACCAAGAAATACCTGCGCAGCATGCGAGAGAGGTCGCTTTCTGGCAGATGCTTCCAGATGCGTAGCTCGCGCAGAACGGCGGCGTACTTCTCGCTGCTATCATCGATAGCCCGCATACTGCTTACTCCTTCCTGCTGGCTGGGGCGCTCCACACTGTCCGTCCGAGCTTGTGGCAGCGGGAGCCGACGTGATTGAGCCACTCACCACTACGAATGGAGGGCATTCGGCGTTGCGGAACAGCAGAGCGACCTGCTTCCGAGGAGAGTGTAGCAAATGCAGGGACGAGCCGCAAGCCTCGACGTTGAGAGGTAACTATGCTATAAAAAAACAGCATAGCGAGCCTCACTCACAGCCCTTACAAGGAGAAGCAACTCATGCAGGCTGAATCAGCGCAGCCTCCGATCCGAGCGAGCGCAGTCATTCGCAATATCGGGCAGCTTGTGACAGTGGCCCAGCGGCCAATCGAAGGAGCCAGGGGAGCGCTGCAAGTCTTGGACAACGCGGCTTTAGCGATCTACCACGGTAGAATTGTCTGGATTGGGACCGATGATGAAGCGGAACCCTTATTCCTCTCGACACGCCAGGACGGCGTCACCATAGTCGATGCCCAGAGAGCGGTCATTACCCCCGGCTTTGTCGACTCGCACACCCATCTCGTTTTTGCGGGTCAGCGCGCTGAAGAGTTTCACCTGCGTCGGGCAGGGATCACCTACGCTGAACTGCTGGCGCAAGGCAAAGGGATCTTAACAACTGTAGAAGCGACCCGCAAGGCCGATGCCGAGACCTTACTGGCCCTGGCGCAGAAGCGGCTTCATCTCATGCGTGATCATGGCACGACCACGGTTGAAATCAAGAGTGGCTACGGTCTGGACCGCATTAACGAAGAAACCTGCTTGCGCCTCATCAACAACCTCAAGGCCCTGGAGGAGGGGGCGCCGTCTTCTGTCCCTCAGCGGGTGCGCGTGGTGCCTACCTTTCTGGCGGCCCATGTCCTGCCGTTGGAATACCGCGAGCGACGAGCAGACTATCTCGACCTGGTTGTCGAGGAACTGCTGCCCTCCTTTGTAGGGCTGGCGCGCTTCTGCGACGTCTTCTGCGAGACAGAGGCCTTCACTGTAGAAGAGTGTCGCAGGATTCTGAGCCGGGCCAAAGAGCTGGGCTATCGTCTCAAAATCCATGCGGATCAGCTCAGTCCCTCGGGTGGGGCACGCCTGGCGGCGGAGTTAGGGGCGACCTCTGCCGATCACCTGGACCATGCCAGCGACGAAGACCTCAAGGCGCTGCGCGACGCCGGTGTGGTGGCGACCCTCTTGCCGGGCTGCTCGTATACGCTGCGAAGCCCGTATCCCTCAGCGCGGCGCCTGCTGGACCTGGGCCTGACCGTGGCCCTGGCTACCGATTGTAATCCTGGAACTTCTTATTGTGAAAACATGCAGATGATGATTGGCCTGGCGATGGCAGCGATGGGGATGTCCCTGGAGGAGGCGCTCACGGCGGCGACTATTAACGGGGCGAAGGCCCTGGCTCTGGACGAGGAGATTGGGAGCATCGAGATTGGCAAGCGCTGCGAGCTGGCACTCTGGCAGCTTGAGGACTATCGTGAGATCGGCTATCATTTTGGGGTCAACCTTGTGCAGTCAACGCTCACGCTGCTCTAGCGCTTTGGCGCCTGGTGGCTCTCGCCACGGTAGGATTTGCTCAGAGGCCCGGTTAGTCGGGGTTGGGCCAGCTTCAGCTCCTTGCGTGGCCGGCGCACTGGCAGTCGACAGCTGAAGATCAGGCTGGGCGGCGCCCGCTGCTCTGTCTGGAGGGTGGCGCTCAGAAAGAAGCTGAGCGAGGAGGGTTTCCAACCGTCAGTCAGACGTTGACTGGGCAGGGGTAAGGGGTGCCAGCGGTGCCAGCGGTGCCAGCGGTGCCAGCGGTGCCAGCGCGCCTCGCAGTCTATCCTTAGCAGCAGGCAGTGTTTCACGTGAAACACTGCCTGCTTTATCAGCATTGGGGTCAGGCCAGGGCTGCAGGGTGTAGTCTCTGGCTCCACTGCGCCGCTGGCCGGGCCCGCTGCCGCTGGCGATGCGGCAGAGAAAGGCGGAGCGACCCTTCCGAAGCAGGCCGCTCGTTTGCCTTTCCCTGCTCCTTCTGCTAGAATCCTGGCAGGAGGCGAAGCAGCCAGAAAGGACTTCAGCGATGAAGAATCACATGACCCATCATCATCAAACGAACCTCCGCAGCGCCCCCCTGGTTCTCAACGGCCAGGCCCTCACACCTGCCGAAGTCTGCGGTGTAGCCCGGCGCCTGGTTCCGGTACAACTAGGACCGGAGGCTGAGGTTCGCATCCAGCGTGCGCGAGCCCTGATCGAGCGCATCGTGGCCGAAGACCGCAAAGTCTATGGAGTCACCACCGGCTTCGGTCATCTCAGCCGTGTGCGTATCAAACACGAGCAAGTGCTCGACCTGCAGTACAATCTCCTGCGCAGCCACGCTGCTGGCCTGGGAGAGCCACTTGACGAAGAGACCACCAGAGCCATGATGCTTCTCCTCGCAGCCAGTCTGGCCCGTGGCCACTCTGGCGTGCGTGTAGAAGTTGTACGCCTTCTCATAGACTTACTCAATGCCCGGCTCCATCCCATCGTACCCTCACGCGGCTCAGTAGGAGCCAGCGGGGACCTTGCTCCCCTGGCCCACCTGGCGCTAGTCCTGGTAGGAGAGGGAGAGGCCTGGTATCGTGGGAGACGCCTGCCTGGAGCCCAGGCCCTGGCTGAGGCCGGTCTGCGGCCGCTCCGTCTTGAAGCAAAAGAAGGGTTGGCCCTGATCAATGGCACCCATCTGATGGAGGCCAGCGCTATTCTGGCCCTGGAAGATGCCTGGACCTTACTCCAGACGGCGGAAGTAGCCTGTGCCCTGAGCGTTGAAGCCCTGATGGGCAGCCATGTGCCTTTTGATGAGCGCATTCAGCGCCTGCGCAATCAGCGAGGCCAGCAAGAGAGCGCCGGGCATCTGCGCCGTCTGCTGGCCAACAGCGAAATTAAACGCAGTCATGAGGACTGTCCCCGGGTGCAGGACCCCTATACCCTGCGCTGCGCCCCCCAGGTCTTTGGGGCCGTCCGCGACGCCCTGGAGTACTGCAGAGCGGTCTTTGAGCACGAACTGGGGGCGGTGACAGACAATCCGCTCATTTTCCCTGATGAGGGGGAGGTGCTCACAGGCGGGAATTTCCACGGCCAGCCTCTGGCCCTGGCCCTCGATGTGCTGGCGCTAGCCCTGACTCAGCTCGCAAGCTTTGCGGAGCGGCGGATCTATCTCCTGATGGGGCCGCACGATTGGGATGACCAGGGAGCCCCGCTCTTCTTGACACCCGAGCCTGGCCTCAATTCGGGCCTGATGCTCACCCAGTATGTGGCGGCGGCCCTGGTCAATGAGATGAAGGTGCTGGCGCATCCGGCCAGCATTGACTCGCTCCCAACCTCGGCGGGGACGGAGGATTTTGTCAGTATGGGCGTGACAGCGGCCCACAAGACGCGCCGTATCCTGGCGCTGGCGCAACAGGTGGTGGCTATCGAATTGCTCTGCGGAGCCCAGCTTTTGGAGTTTCGCCGCCCTCTGCGCGCTGGCGAGGGCGTAGAGCAGGCTTTTGCGCTCGTGCGGACCTATGTGCCAAAACTGGAGCGCGATCGCCCGCCTGCTCCTGATATTGAGCAGCTGGCTCGCGCGGTGCGGGAAGGCGTGTTTGCCCAACTCTAGAACCCGGCGAAGGAAGCAGACCCTGCACCTCTGATCAGACGGAGGCCCTGTCTTCTGTTTCACGTGAAACCAGTGCCGCCTTCTCTTTCGAGAGGGCGCAACGTTTCACGTGAAACAGTGCCAGCGGGAGCAGTTGCTCCTTCCGCAGGGGACAAAGGTCGCCGTCTACTCCGGCACTAAAACGCGCCGATCACCTCGCCGCCATCGACGATCAAGACTTGTCCCGTGATAAAAGAGGCGGCGGGCGAAGTCAGAAACAACGCTGCCGCCACGACATCGTCCGCCTGTCCCCAGCGTCCCAGTG
>NZ_BDGT01000059.1 GCF_001748285.1 Thermogemmatispora onikobensis
CCGACGCTGCGGCATGCCTCGGAGCAGGTTGGCCACTGGAGATTTCAATCCCTCAGCGGGCTTACGCGGTGTTCCGACCTTGAGCTGCTGCTCTGCCTGGTTGGCTTGCTGGTGTATTTCAATCCCTCAGCGGGCTTACGCGGTGTTCCGACGAGGCCACAAATCCGAGTACATTCGCTGTCCAGGCATTTCAATCCCTCAGCGGGCTTACGCGGTGTTCCGACCTGGAGGCGGAGCGTATTCCGCGCAATCCTGCGTCGGTATTTCAATCCCTCAGCGGGCTTACGCGGTGTTCCGACGCTGAAGAGGCGCTGCATTGCACGGCATTGAGCCAGGATTTCAATCCCTCAGCGGGCTTACGCGGTGTTCCGACAGCCCCCTTTCTAGGGTAGCATCAGGAGCGGCGTCCGTCAAGCTGTTTCGAGCATCCCACAAAAGCGGTCAGCAGTGACCGGTTGTGCGCGGCCATGATGCCAGCCCCTGTGGTCCTGCGGTGGCTTGTGAGGCCCTTCGAGCATCGCTGCGTGGGAAGCCGGGTGCCGGGATGCTCGAAGCGAACGGCAACAGCGGCACCAGCGGCAGAGTGGGGTCTCGTGAGCAGCGCTTGACAGCGACTGCGGGGGATGGTAAGGTAGAGGCAGCAGTGTTCAGGAGGGCCCGATGGAGCAGCGGATTGCCGACCTGGAGCGGCGCGTCAGCGAGCTGGAGTTTGTCTACCGGAACCTGGCGAAGGATACGACCATACTCTATGGCATCCTGCGGATGGATTTGGATGCCCTCAAGGAGCGGACAGAGCGGATCGAGCAGCGTCTCGACACGCTGAGTGGAGAGGTCGCGCAGGTCCAGGTGCGCCTGGATCGCCTGGAGCAGCAGATGGACCAGCGGTTTGCCCAGGTGGACCAGCGGTTTGCCCAGGTGGATCAGCGGTTTGCCCAGGTGGACCAGCGGTTTGCCCAGGTGGATCAGCGGTTTGCCCAGGTGGATCAGCGCTTTGATCGCCTGGAGCAGCAGATGGACCAACGGTTTGCCCAGGTGGACCAGCGCTTTGATCGACTAGAGCAGCAGATGGGGCAGATTCTGACGCTGCTCCAGAAGCAACAAGGCAGCTAGCGTCAATCAGCACGAGGATGCCGCCTACGCCCGCTTAGGGATTGAAAGGCAGCGCCAGGGGATCAAACTCCGCATTGTAGGCCCAGATAGAGGCACAGCCCTCCAGGACCGCACACAGCTCCCCCCACCTCTCCGTCAAGGGCGGCGCATGCTGGAGCGCCTCATCGCTGATCCCGTGGAGGGCCCGCGCCCCTGGCGTCACAGGCGCATCCGGCTGGATCAGCGAACGAAAGAGCAGCTTCCCCTTCCCATCGATCACCGCGATCTCTCCCACTTGGAAGCCCGGGTCTTCGGGCAATCCTGTCGTCTCCGTGTCAACAATGGCAATGTCCCGGGCCAGCTCTTCCCGCAGTCAGGCCCGTATCTCCTGCTGCTGCTGGCGCACCCGTTGCGCTTCCTCACACACCCAGCAGAGCCGGAGCCGCCGGCGGCGGCGCCCAGGCTCAATCTTCCCCCCACAGCTCTCGCAGGTCAGCCAGCGACGCCAGCCCTCCCTTGCCCGTTCCAGCGCTTGCCGCTGCGCTTCCGTCAGCGCCTTGGCTGAAGCTGCCTCATGGACCCAGTAGAGCAACACCTGCCGGGGGCGCCCCGCCGATCGCTCATAGCAGCCCGCGGGCTGCTGGCCCGGGGCCAGGCGCAACCCCCGGCGGCGCAGGCCGGAGACGGTTGCCAGCCGCTCCCAGTCAATCTGGGAGTACGCGAACACCCGCAGACCCCCACACTCCGTCCGAGGCTTTGCCTGCCACGTTTTGTGGCAGACGGTACATCGCCATCCTGTGGAAATCCGTTCGAGCTGATGTTCTTGATATTCCTGATGTTCTGCCATCGCTGGTCTCTCCTTCTTCATGACTTCGGCGCCGTGCTTCCGCAGTCCGAGGAGCGACGCACGTCGTCCCTCGGGAGCGGCAGCGCGCAGGGGTGGGCATGAGATCCCTGTCGTGGGTCGGGAGCAAGGGAGTGGAGCTGTTGGAGGTGGAGGATCAGGGGATCAGCTCCTGCCAGTGGCTGGGTTCAGCGCACAGTCCTGCGCCACTGGGACACGCGCGTCGGGTCGCCTTGCGCCGAGGCGGCAGTCGATCCACAGAGGCAGCTAGCGCAGGTAGTGACGCAGCACCACCTCCACACGACGATGCCCGAGGGCCGACGCCACCGCCTCCACGGCTGCCCGATCATAGTCCGCTGGGCGCAGCCGGCCCCGAGCCGGTGGCAGCTCCCGTTCCGACAGCAGCCGATACAGCGCCTGCGCATACTCGCGCCGCAGGGCGTGCACGTCCAGATGGGACGGGATGCGTGCAAAGACCCGCTCCTCGGGCCGGCGCCCTGCCCACAGCCGTTGCAGCAGCTCCTCCACGCCCGGCAGCACGGGCGCCACCCGCGGGCGGCCTCCCTTGCCGTGGCGCACGAGCACCACCCCCGCTGCCAGGTTGAGATCCGCCACGCGCAGCGCCGCCACTTCTCGCCGGCGCAAGCCGGTTGCCCGCAGGAAGGTGATCAGCTCCTGCCAGTGGGCCGGGTTCAGGTCGTGATCCTGTGCCACCGGGCCACGCGAGCGCCGGATCAGCTCCCGCCGCCGTGGCGGCAGTGTGACCGAGGCGGCCAGCGCCCGATCACCAAAGAAGAGCCGCAGGGCGGAACGGGTCGTCGCCAGCGTCCAGGGCGAGAGGCCCGTCTCTATTCCCCGCAGCAGATAGGCCGTGGCCAGCTCCTCGGCGCGCGCGTCTACCTCGGCCAACCGGCGCAGCCCAGAGGTGGCCCGCGCCCACTTCAGGAAGCGGATCACCTGCTCCTGATAGACGGAGCGGGTCTTATAGGAATGGATGCGCCCCGTGGAGCAGGTCCAGGCGAGCTGCCCCTGCTGGCGAGCGGTCTGCTTGGCCGTATGCCGGCTCTCGCCGATGGCCATCAGGCCGTCGAGCCGCTCGATGGCTTCGCGGATCAGGCTCTTGCGATGCGTGGGCATGCTGCTCCTGGTGCTCCTGCGGTGCTGGCTGGTGGCTGCCAGGCCAGCTCGTGCTTCCTTTCACCGCACGACTTGCCATCCCACGAGTTCAACCGTGTCCGTCCCTCTGCAGGGCGGCGGCCCTGGGCTGTCCTGTTCCCTCTGGACAGCGAGCGGGGAGGGGACGAGTCCCCCGTTCTCTTCTGTCGCTCTGTTTAGACCGCGGTGAAGCTGTCTGGAGCGCGCGAAAGGGTGCGTTCCCTTCCTGGCATCCCTGGACAGCGAGCGAGCGGGTCACCGACCTGGCGAGAGCGGGGCTCAACCAGCGCAGGCCGGCTGCGGCTGTCCGTGTCAGGCTGGTGCGGTGCGGCGTTCCAGCGGAGCGGTCCCCTTGCGAGCCAGGTCAGGCCAGGCACAGCGCCAGGGGCATCGTCTGTTCCTGCCCTGGGTGGGAGAGTGCTCTGGGATCAGGGGGAAACGCCGGCGGCAGCGCTTCGCCTTCCCGAGGCCGCAACACATTCGCAACACTGCAAGCATACCCGCGCGACCCGGGAACCACGCGGGAACGAGAGGGGAACACCCTGGGAAACAGACAGGAAGGAAACGGGAACGCAGAGGAAAGGGGTCCGTCCCCGAGCAGGGGAGAGCAGGAATGGCTTTCAATCCCAGAGCGGGCTTAAGCAGCGTTCCGACTGTCGTGAGCAGCGGACGTCGAGTGCATCAAGCCGGTAAACTTTCAATCCCACATCGGGCTTAAGCAGCGTTCCGACATCATCCGCGGGATCGTCGGGATCTTCGCCGATCCGCTTTCAATCCCACATCGGGCTTAAGCAGCGTTCCGACAATGACGGCCAAGCAGCCGGGTCTACCCTCGTAGAGTCCTTTCAATCCCAGAGCGGGCTTAAGCAGCGTTCCGACTCAACGACTGCCGGACAGCAACCTTTTCTGGTCTCCTTTCAATCCCAGAGCGGGCTTAAGCAGCGTTCCGACCTTGAATCACCACCGCCCCACCTGATGAGGTTCCGTCTTTCAATCCCAGAGCGGGCTTAAGCAGCGTTCCGACGCGGCGAAAGCGGGTAATCGAGGTTACGCTCAGTCGCTTTCAATCCCAGAGCGGGCTTAAGCAGCGTTCCGACGTGAGATAGATAAGACAGGTGAGTTGGATAAGACACTTTCAATCCCAGAGCGGGCTTAAGCAGCGTTCCGACACTGCCGCTTGTCCTGACACAGCCCCGCCTCGACAGCACTTTCAATCCCAGAGCGGGCTTAAGCAGCGTTCCGACTGTGTATATCGTGGCTCAGACGGCTGCATTGCTTGCTTTCAATCCCACATCGGGCTTAAGCAGCGTTCCGACCCAAGGCATCCCCAAGACTTATTGAAGCCTTCTCCCCGGCTTTCAATCCCACATCGGGCTTAAGCAGCGTTCCGACTGCGTTCTTTGTCGGGGTGCACCGGCCTGGACACGGACTTTCAATCCCACATCGGGCTTAAGCAGCGTTCCGACCTATACGAGAGATAGTTAATGTGTGAAATGTGTAAACTTTCAATCCCACATCGGGCTTAAGCAGCGTTCCGACGCAGCCAGGGTAGTCGCTCACGACTAGTTTGCCTGACGACTTTCAATCCCACATCGGGCTTAAGCAGCGTTCCGACCCGCAAACGGCGCCGCGGGGGCCTGGGTCTGCGGAAGGCTTTCAATCCCACATCGGGCTTAAGCAGCGTTCCGACAGTCCCCTCTCTAGGGTAGCATCAGGAGCGGCGTCCGTCAAGCTGTTTCGAGCATCCCAAAAAAGCGGTCAGCAGTGACCGCTGTTATGCGGTCATGATGCCAGCCCTTGTGGCCCTGCGGCAGCTTGTGAGGCCCTTCGAGCATCGCTGCGTGGCATGCCGGGAGCCGAGATGCTCGAAGCGAACGGCCCGAGCGGCACCAGCGGCAGAGTGGGTCTCAGGAGCAGCGCTTGACAGCGACTGCGGGGGATGGTAAGGGAGAGGCAGTAGTGTTCAGGTGGGTCCGATGGAGCGAGCAGCGGATTGCCGACCTGGAGCGGCGCGTCAGCGAGCTGGAGTTTGTCTACCGGAACCTGGCGAAGGAGACGACCATGCTCTATGGCATCCTGCGGATGGATTTGGATGCCCTCAAGGAGCGAACAGAGCGGATCGAGCAGCGTCTCGACACGCTGAGTGGAGAGGTCGCGCAGGTCCAGGTGCGCCTGGATCGCCTGGAGCAGCAGATGGACCAGCGCTTTGATCGACTAGAGCAGCAGATGGGGCAGATTCTGACGCTGCTCCAGAAGCCGCGAGGTAGCAGGGCGGAAGACCGCTCTCGCCCGATGTGGGATTGCAATGAAATGAAATGAAATAAATGAGGAACAAAATCAGACGCGCCTGGTCATCTGAGACAGAGGAGAATGAGAAGAGAGCAGGCTGGAAGGAACAGCCAGGGAGAGAGAGGGAGCGGTGCGAGGAATGCAGCGCTCCCTCTTGAGCGGAAAGAGGTTGCAACGGTTCTGATCTCCTTGGGGGTTCTATTCTCCAATGCTAGAGGTTTCTGAAAGAGAAGAAAGAAAGCGCTGGCTGATGCGCCTGATGGTTTCATAGGAGACGTTGTAATCCTGTGCAACCTGTCGTAGAGGTTCCTGATGCTCAAGAACACGAGAAGCGATCACAGGCCACTCCTCGCGAGGGATACGAGGGTGAGGGGAAGGGGGAGCAGAGCGAGCGGTGGGCCTTGGCTGTGAGGGAGAAGCAGAGGGGAGAAGCGACTCCCCCGCCAGGGATTGCTGGAGGGTCTGAGCGAGGGGATGAGAAGGAAGGAGGAAAAGAGGGGCCACTGGTGAGAGAGAAATCGAAGCCCGTCGGTTCCGCTTTGGGTAAAATTCCAAGAATCCCCCTCTGCGACGAGATGAGGAGTCTTCGCGGAGGGGGATTCTCGTCTTCTCTTCTTCCTCCTCCTCTCCCTCTCTATCCATTCTCTCGGCTTGGTATCGCTCTGACCCCCTGAGTCTGCCCGCTTCCATCCCTGCCAGGCCGTGGCCCGCAGTCCATTGCCAGCCGTGCAAGAGCAATCGCGGTGGCTAGTGGCTCACACCGTGGACGCCTTGTATCAGACCAGCTGAGGCATCGTACGCCAGCCCCTGCCTGGGGAGGCATATCGTGGGAAGGAAGGAGATCGGAGAGAGAGGGGATCACCTGTCTCCTTTCGTACTCGAAGGAGGTCCCTGATGATACCCCTTCAAATACTGTCGGTGGAGTGCACTGAAAGGAGGAGTTTCCGTTTCAATCCTAGAGGGGCTTCTTCGCTGATTCTAACCGGCCCCTCCTCCAGGAGAAGCATCTGGAGCCGTCTCCGTCAAGACGGCAGTGTCTTGCGCATCAGGCGCAAAAGTTGCCATGAGCAAGGGGGCGGCATCTGTGATCACGACTAGAAAGCGCGTTGGCGCAGAGACGTTCTCTCCCAGAAAGGTGATGATCTGCCCATCCACCTGCGGAGCAGGTCCGATGCTGACAAGGCGCGGAACCACTCCACGGGCCACCGCCGCCCAGAGCTCAGGTGCTAACGCGGCCAGCTCTTGGAATCCTCCCATCAGGCCGAGCCGAAGCCGTGCGTGGGCGATGATCGGTCTGGGGGCGACCGGTGCATACTGCTGTGGTTCCCCTGGCTTGCACCTGATGCGGACCACAGCCTCCTTTGCCTCTAAGCGATCCAGAGTCTGGTAGACCATCGAACGTCGAACACCAAAGACAGTGCAGTGCTGAGTTGCGAGCCATTGAGGGGATGCTGGCACAGCAGGCCAAGGTAGCACTGGGCTTCGTATTGGGTAAAGCCAAGCTGTTGCAAGAGGTCAATCAGGGAATCCGGTTGCGCCATCTCTCTCCTCGGGCCTCTTGCTCGATCAGTGAGGGCGTGCTACTCGATGCCGTCGTATGTTGTTAGTCTAATGACATCATTGTGCTTCCGAGGCTACAGAGCGCAACAAGAAGCCGTCCTACCACGTGGTGGTTTCCTTGCGTGGAAAACTATGCCGGGCTCCTGCACGGGCGCGACATCCTGGTGCCAGGGGCACCTGAGAGAGCAGAGCGTCGGAATCTCTCCGACAAGCTGGAGAGAGGGCCGCTTCGGCCAGGCTCCCGTGCATCTGTGCTATCCTCACCATCAGCCAGAAGATCAGCGGAAAGGCACAGCCTGGCGAGGCCAGATCGTACAGCAGTAGAGCCGTGTCCCTGCCCAGGCCGGGCTTCAGGAAGGCCGCGTCGGTATCATAACAGGGTCTTCCTGTCTGCTCGCCCGCCTGCCCGTCTCCACGAGAGCGGACTCCCAGACAGCC
This sequence comes from Thermogemmatispora onikobensis, assembly GCF_001748285.1. Classification (NCBI taxonomy): domain Bacteria; kingdom Bacillati; phylum Chloroflexota; class Ktedonobacteria; order Thermogemmatisporales; family Thermogemmatisporaceae; genus Thermogemmatispora; species Thermogemmatispora onikobensis. The sequence goes on from NZ_BDGT01000059.1 coordinate 7,376, forward strand.
GCATTGCTCCCGCGTGCCGCTGGCGGCCTCAGCGGCCAGGTCTTCTCTCTCCGCATCCGTTTCCTGCGGAGAGATCTCCGCTTCTTCCTGGTAGGTAAAGATTTCAGCGTAGTGCTCCCACTCAATGATCGTTTGCAGCTGAGCCTCTGCCTCCCCCTCACTGGAATGCTCATGCAAGCGTTCGAGATAGTGCTCCGCATCCACCCGCTGCCAGGTCTTCCGCAATGCGGCGCAGCAGGGCCACAAGTGCCAGGGCCTGCTGGCGGAAGAGTTGCTTCTCCTCCTGGACATCGGCCTCGGTATCGGATGGCAGCGGTGCAGAATGCCGGGCTGGCTAAGGCATCTTGTGCGTAGGGAAAGGAGCCGTCGGAGATGATGAGCAAGACTTTGCGGCATGGCTCAAGGAAACGACGGGCTGCCCTGTCCAGCGCCTCCTGAATCGAGACGGGCGAAGCAGGCCAACAGGCGGCGCTGAAGGCGACGCCTGGCTGATTCGTGCAGGGCCTGTTCAACGTAGTCCACCATTTCACCAAAGGCGTTGGCCACAATGACCGTCTGCTCGAAGACCGTGCCGGCGACTGTTGCCATTGCGATGGAGAAGCTGCTGGAAGCGCGCCAGATCAGCCTGGCGCGTGACAGAGGCCGACCTATGGGGAAGGTGCTCAAGGCAGAATTACGCGCGCTATACCGTCCCCCAGCTCTGGAGCGTCCCCGCGCTATGTCGTCCCGGCTCTATCCTGCCGGGCTATGTCGCCTTTGCTTCGCCCCGGCACCGGCAGCAAGCCGTGGAACCAGGCGAATAGGATGAGAGCGTAGCCCGAACCCATTAGCGTTGGCCAGCGGAGCCAGGCTCCCAGGTGCGTCACGCAGGTGCCGAGCATGCGCATGGCGACCACTGTCGGCGTCATATGGCGTTTCAGGTAGGCCCCTGCTGCAGAGCGTCGATACGGTTCCAGGTCGACCAGGCGCATGATCAGGAAAGAGGCCACGATCGGTGGCACTATGGCGATCAGCAGGCCGCTCAGCAGGCGCCGCTGCCAGCAGTAGTAGATAGAGATGATCTCGGCGCTGATATCTGTCAGAAGTTTCAGCGGGTGGATCTGGTGATACAGCGCTTTCTCACGCGGACTCATAGGTGGCGGATCTCCTTTGTTTTTGGAGCGTGGCAAGCAGTAGGAGATGCTCCACGCACCAATGGTAATGGTATAACAGCTATGCCTGCTTGTCAACAGCGGTCACTACCGATTCTACAGGCAGCTCGGGCTGACCAGCGTTGGTCAGGACCCTACGGTCTGGCCTCGTCTGCTGGGTTGCGTCGCCTTGCGTCGCTCTGCCCGTACGATAATAAGGCCGCGGCGTTTTCTCGCTGGACTGGCCTCGGGAAGTGATGGAGATGCTGACAGCGCTGATGGATCTGCTAGCGGATGATGCCCTGATGCGCCAGGATGCCTCCAGCCAGGATCTCTTCTCTGGCCGCCAGCCTCTACCGACCTCCCCTTCAGTGAGACAGCCGCGCTGTTCAGGCAGAGCGAGCGTCGGCGAAGGGGACAGACTCACCTCGTCACCGTCAGCTGCAGCTGACTGTCGGGGCGGGGTGCGTATGCTCTCATCAAGCTGACGCCAGGTCACTTTGCGCGTGGGCGGGCTCCTTGCCCTTCTCACCTCTTTACGCATCACAAAAGCAACCATGCGATAATAAGCTCCTCTCCAAAGAGGATACGCCATAGATGCGCAGGAAATTCCTCCGTATCTTTCCTGCTCCCCTTTCAGAGAGCACCCTGGGGAGAAGAGAAGAAGGGCATCTGAGCGTTACGTCGTCCCGGCTTACCGTGCCTGCTTTCCTCTTCTCTTCCTCTCAATTCAGAGGAAAATCGATTACACTTGACAGGTAGAGCTATTCTTGTTATACTCTTAGCCAGCAGGAACCTTTTAAGGGAGAGTGATCATAACAGGAGGCATGGACGCAGTGCTGCACCTGTAGTAGCTTTCTCCATGCGAACTGCGTTGAGGCTGTCGGTGTCAGGCAGGACGACGTTGTTTGCAAAGGTCCTTTATTTTCCTGGTACTTGAATGCCAATCATTCCTGAAGCCTGACCCCCACCTTGGTCATTCCCCTTCTCAGATGCTACAGCTCTTGTCGCTTGCTGCTGTCGAGAAAGGCTAACAGGAAGGAGCAATTACTGACGGCCTGCTTGCCTCTTTCAAGGAGAGGTCCTGGTTGCCAGCGTAGCCCAGGTGCAGGCAGATCCTTTTCCACGCGCTGCTTTTCTCCCCTGCTTCCCGAGACGTCAGCTTGTTTTGTCCCTCGCACGTGCTCGAGTCTGGAGCCAGGGATAGGGGAGACCGCCAATCCAGAGGAATAGCCTACCCGTGTGGTAGATGCGACAAAGGAGGAAGCGGTGTTCTCTCAGAAGCGTTGCGACCCGCCAGGGAGAACACCGCCCGCGGAGGAGCCTCCGCATAGCTTCAGTATACCATTGTGGGGGCTTCTCCTGTCTTCGGTAGAACTACAGAGTAGCTCTTTTTGCGCTGCTGAGGGATCAGCGGTTCTGTCTGGTCTCTTCCCCTTTTGCTCCGTGCGGAGCCAGCGCAGAGCGCACGAGGAAGGAGAGAGCCTGTGGGGCAATCACGACCTGCAGGGAGCCTGACCGTACGGAGGCGTCTCAGCCTGCGGAGCATTGTCTATGCCCTCATGCTTGTGCTTGTCCTGCCCAGCCAGACGCTCGTCGACTGGAGCACTGTCCCCCTGCCCCACTCTGCTGCCAGTGTGCCGCATGGGGCGCCATCGCGTCCTCATCGCGTGAATCCAGGAAGTGGAGCCGCCTCCCATCCGCGCGTCGTTGCTCCGGCTCCGCCCGGCAACGCTCCCGTTGGGGCGCCGCAGCAGATGAAGCGCAGCCTGCGCATGCCTATGCAGCCAGGGAGCATTACACTGAGCGCTGCCACAGCGAGCAGCTTTCGTGGCAGCGATGGCCGCTTCGAGGTCCAGATCCCAGCGGGGGCCATCAGCGCTCAGGACCTCAACCAGGCTGGTGGCTCCATCTCCCTGCGCGTCACCCAGATTGCGCCGCCTTCCGGTTCCAACGCCGGGGGCAGTGGCCAGTTTTCGCTGGGTGCCTACCTGCTCCAGCTCGTTGACGCCCACGGCCGGCTGCTCAATCATGGGCTGCGCCAGCCGGTGCAGGTTCGTTATCATCTCCTGCCCAAAGAGCAGGCTCTCCACCTGGAGCATGCCTATCTCCTCCTCAATGGTGGGGTCGCCGATGACGCCCTGCGTATCCAGGGAGTACTTTGGCTATGACGTGCTGGGGAGTCTGGTGGTCGCCCTGGATAGTGGAAGAAACGTAGCAGGAACGCAGTTGTACGGGCCGTATGGGAACCAGCGGTACACGACGGGGAGCCTGCCGACGAGCCTGGGCTACGCGGGGCAGCGAGCGGACAGTGTGACAGGGCTGGACTATGATGTAGCCCGCTATTACGATCCAGTGGTGGGGCAGTTCCTGACGGCGGACACGGTACAGGGGAACGAGCAGGGGCAGGACCCGTCTGCGTCCGTGGGAGGCAACCCAGAGACGCGGACCGATCCGACGGGACACTATTATACGACACTGGATAACAGTGGCCCGATTGGGCGGATCTTCTCCTCGGATGGAGGCCGAACAATGACGATTTCTACGCATGACCCGCTTGTAGATAAGGAGCCTATCACAAAGACTATGCCCAGGCACTCGAACCCCTCGAAGCCGACGCGTCCAAACCTGCGGCCCAACCCATGTGGAGAACTCTCTGTCTGTCACGGACCCATGCGCAATCCTGGCACCTCCTACATGCGTCAAAGCGGCCTGAGCAGTACAGGAGACAGTCTAATAGCCATCGGAAAGAAAGGTTTGGAGGATGTATGGTTCCATCGTTTGGTGGATATGCTCCGTAACTGGTTTTTGCCCGAATTGATGATATGCGTGCACAGGTCAATTGGCCCTCGCTTCTAGGAGGAGTAGCCCTCAGTATGGCGGGCTTGATCATGGCAAACGGGACAGTCGCTTTTTTGGTGGGAGCAGCCGGGGCGATAGCCACAATTGCTTCTCAAATGGGGGGAGAGGCGGTCCAGTTCAATTCGAAAGAGGAGGTCCAAGAGTTCTTCAATATCTGGTATGATACTGTCTTCTTCCCGCAGCTGCAGCGGCCAGATGCTGACAACATGATCTTTGTCCTGTATGAAACGGATACCTATGCGACCGTGCCTGTTTACCGGTATGAGTATGCTCCAGGTTGGGGGCACGTTCCGTTTCGCATTCAGGTAGGAACGGAACTTGATTATGGAACCATTGAACAGGCTGAATTTACGCTGTACGCGGTATCTCGCTAAGGAGCATCCGATGCGTGGAAAGCGGCAGGAATGCAAGCATGCTTTGGGAAAACTACTGGTATGTGCAATATTGCTGGTAGTGAGCCTGCTGGGCTGCCAGCAGGGGATGGCGACCGTGCCGTTAGAAACGGCTCCCTGTGCTGCGGCCCAGCTGCAGGTGCACGTCACCGGACTGGCTGGGCCTCTTGCCAGGAGTGAGGTGGCAACGCTCTATGTAGGGGGAGGGACCTGGCTCTATGCACTGGATGCCGGCAGTGGATTCCCACGCTGGTGCCGGGTGCTGCAGTGGAGGGGACCCTCCCAGCAAAACCCGTTAATGGGGTTCGGCGCCATCAGGCATGTCGGGCAAGAGCTGTTCGCGGGCATACAGTATGGCTATCTGCTGGGGCTGGATGCGCAAAACGGGGCGGTGCGCTGGGGGGTAGAGATGGAGGCGGGTTCAGAGTTCTGGATGGAGCCGGCGGTGGATGAGGGAGCCGGGCAGGTCTATGGGGTGGGTTTGTCAGAAGTGAAGGCGCTGAAGCTGAGTGATGGGCAGGAGCGGTGGAGCTATCGGCTGTCGCAGAAGCGAGCTGACCGGACCACAACGCTCGTCCATCTGGCGCCAGTGGTAGGGGAGAAGGTGGTCTATGTAGTGGGGGATGATCTGGGGACGGTGGAGGGAAGGGCCTCGACTGTGGTGGCGCTGGATGTGAGCACAGGGAAACCGCGGTGGACCCGGAGCATTCCGGAGGGGAGAGCCGAGACGTATCCGTTGCGGGTGCCGCAGGCCCTGCTGCTAGGGGAAGGAGTTCTCTGCCTGGATGTGAACGATGAGATCATTGGAATGCGTGCTAGCGATGGGCGGCAGCTCTGGCAGGTGAACAGCTCGCAATGGGGGGACTACCAGCTGATTGGGGTGGGACAGGGCAGGCTGTATGTGGCGAAAGAAGGGAAGCAGGAGGGGAAGATACAGGTGAGTGGGCTGCGGCTGGAGGATGGACAGGTAAGCTGGTCGGTCGAGCTGGCGGGAGAGTTCGATCGATTCGCGGCACCGCTGCAAGGACTGATGGAGGGGCAGGTGTTGTATCTGGTGGATGGACAAGGGGGGGTGGAGGCGCTAGATGGGCAAAGCGGGCGAGTGCTCTGGCAAAGGAGGGTGGTAGAGGGGAGTGTGGGAGGGTTGGTTCCCTCCCGGCTGGTGATAGGTGAAAGAGATGTTTATGTGATGACTATGCAAAGGGATGAAAAGGATCAATTTATGCTGAATGTGCTAGATAAGTACAGCGGGCAGGCGAAATGGAAGGTGGAGCTGCCATTGCCTGTGGTGAAGGGATGGATACTTCCGGTACTGGCAATGTGAGAAAAGCGAACGCGCAAGGCAGGGGCAGGACCCGTCTGCGTCCGTGGGAGGCAACCCAGAGACGCGGACCGATCCGACGGGACACAGGTACGTTCCTATTGCAGATCCTCTGGATGACACTGGGTCAGCGCCGGCGCCGGTGGTTGACGTGGATCAGGCAGGAGCCTGCAATTCGACAGTGTGCTACCAGCCGAATGGAACGGAGATCCTGCGCAGCACACGGCAGCCTGTGGTGACACCACCTCACACTGGACCATCACAGTCGGGAAAGGGTCAGCAGCCCGGCTCGAAGCAAAATCCCCATCCCCGAAAGAAGCCATGGTGTCTCCTGGTGTGCGGAGGAGTGCAGAATTGGTGGTCATTTACTGGAGCTGCAGCTGAGACACTGGGTAGCCTTGTTGCATTAGGAGTGCTTATAACTGGATTTATGGGAGCCCAGGCTACAACAGGTGGAGCTGTGACATTTTTAGCGAACTTTGTGTTGAGTGCAGGAGCGACATGGGTCCGATCAGTGATAGATGGTATTCAAGGAATAATGGATAGCTTTGCTGAGCATGATCCTGGTCTTGACCTCGTAGTGGATGGTGCCAGGCTAGGAAATGACTATGTTAACGTATATCTTCCCTATGCGCAAAGCCATGATCCATCGGCTGGGTGGAATACGAACATGTGGTGAAGGCCCCATTAGGGAAGAAGACAAAGTGATGCTTTTCTACCCAAATAAAAAAGGAACATTTAGCAATCTAAGATGACTTTCAAGTAGGAGGTGGAAAGAAATAGTCGTATCTGCAACACCAGGTTGCTTGCTCGGGTTGCATGCTTACTTGCTAGGCACATACCCGGTCCTGGGGTGTCCAGTTGACAGAGAGCCCGGTGCCAAGCAAGCAAGATTGGAAAGCGGCTCTGGCTCAGGTGGGCTGGAGGATAGGAAAGGAGAAGACTGGCTGCGATGAACGGCGAGACGGAACCTGCTCAGAAAGAGGAACTGTCTCTATCCTATGGGTGCTGGCTCTCCATGGACAGCGCCTTACTCATAGGGGCTCAGCTCGTGGCTGCTATCTACCGGGTGTTCTGGGGAGTGTTTGGAGCGTTGGTGCTGCAATTGCTCCTGTTGCAGCACTACGAGCACCTTGGTCAGAGAGCAGAGTCGCAGGGACAGGCAAGGCTGGCAATGTGGCGGGGGCAGCTGGGTCTGATGATCGGGGTCATGGTGGTGGAGATGGCCATAGGGGGGCTGGTTGCGTTGTCCCCAGGGACATGGATCTTTGGGATGTCCTTCTGGGTGCCCCTGTGGCCGTTACCGCTCTCCTTCTTCCTGGTGGAGGGGGTCAAGGCCCTGGCCCTGGGGGGGGTGGTCAGTCTAGGGTGGACAAGCCTGGCGCTCATGGGGATGGTCTCCTGGCAACCCCTGTTGCCGCTCTGCTTTCTGGCGGAGGGGGTGGTGGCCCTGGTAGCATGGGGACTGGCGAGAGTGCTGGTGGCCTGGCTGTATGAGGTGGCGCCAGACGAGGAAGTGGGGGCGGTGCAGAGGGGCGACGGGGGAGATGGGGAGGCAGAGGCGGAGCGGCTGGTGCTGGTTGGTGGTCCGTGTCTTGTGTGGTTGCTGGGAGCGTTGGTGTGGGGAGACTGGCCGCCTGCCGGGCCACATCTGCCCCGCTGGCTATGGGTGGGAGAGCAGGCGCCGGTGGGAGCGTTTGTGATAGGGCTGCTGGTACTGGAGCTGCGCATGGGCTGGCGGCTGGTGCCGGAGCTGGTCCGCCTGAGCAGGTGGGTGCTGCCGCGCTGGTGGCGTTGGTGGCGAGCCACAAGAAGGGGAGCCAGGAGCGTTGGCTCGCTGGTGCTCTGGTTGCTGGCGGTCGTCGTGGGGGTGGGTGGCTCGCTGTGGCTGGAGCAGGGGCTGCTCTGGCAACTGAGTCTGGGCGTGCTGCTGGTGGGGCTGGGAGCACTGGGGTTCCGTTTGCTGGTCTGGTTCTCGTGTGGTGAGCGCCGTGCGCGTTTCTGGGGGTCCCTGACGCGAGGGGGGATCTGGGTGATGGTGCTGGGAAGTGGAGGGTTCTTCGCGCTGGCGATGATACAGATCTGGTTCAATCTCTGGCCTGCCAGCGTGGGGCTGGCGCTGCCTGGGGGTGGCTGGCAGGTGGGGATGGAGGTGCTGCTGCTGCGGCTGGCCTTCTGGTGTCTTGCTGGCGCAAGTGGCAGATCTGGGAGCTGGTCCGGTGCAGGCGGCAGGAAGGAGAGCCCAGCTCGATGGTGAGAGAGAATATAGCGTTGGGGTGAGGCGTTCAATCCGCCTTGAGAAGGCTCCTCTGCTCTGGACCCCGGATTCGCAAGGAGCGCTTGCCTCCCTGGCCTGCTTCTGGTGGAGCTGTGAGGCAGGGGCTTGGGGCACAATGGTGCTGGCCTGTTGACCAGGAGCTGCTCTATGAAGGAGAGATCAGGGAGGGAGCGCATGAAGCAGCGAGAGCGGTTACGAGGCCAGCGTGTCAAAGAACGTCAATGGCTCCGGATGGTGACCATGACGATCGTGCTTGGAGGCAATAGCCTGCTTCTGTTGCTGGTCTGGAGACATTGGTCGTTGCTGCAGTGTGTCTCTGGGCAGCCCTGTCCTCTCCTGGAAGGTGCTTCCTTCCGATTGGATACCAGCATTGACTGTCGAGTTTTAATCTCAGGGAGCGGGCGCCACAGGCATGCTGACCTCGTAGCCCGTGTCCTGCAGGTTAGGGAAGCCCGGTTTTAATCCTACTTCGGGCGAGAACGGCCTTCTGACAGCCCTCTTTCTAGCGGAGCATCAGGAGCAGCGTCCGTCAAGCCGTTTCGATGCTCCCAACCAAGCGGTCAGCAGTGACCGTTTCCATGCGGCTCTGATGCCAGCCACGCTGGCCCTCCAACGGCTGGAAGACTGTTCGAGCATTCCACGCAGCAATGCTCGAAGCAAACGGCAGGAGCGGGAGCAAGAGCGATCGCCTGAGAAAGGCGCGATGGTGCAGCAAGGCAACCAGGCCATTTGCTCCACCGCTGCGCTTCCCTGCTCGGGGATGGAACCCCTTCCCTCTGCGTTCCCGTTCCCTTCCCAGGGTGTTCCCCTCTCGTTCCCGAGTGGCTCCCGGGTCGCGCGGGTCTGCTTGCGAGCAGTGTGAACGTGCTGCGGCCTCGGGAAGGCGAAGCGCTGCCGCCGGTACTTCCCCCTGATCCCAAGAGCACACTCCCACCGAGGGCAGGAACAGGCGACGCCCATGGCGCTGTGCCTGACCTGACCTGGCCCGCAAGGAGGACAACCCTCTGGAGCGCCGCCCCATTCTGACTCAGACAGCAGCGACCTGCCTGCGCTGGTTGAACCCCGCTGCGCTCCCGCCAGGTCGCTGTCCTGCTCGCTCGTCCGCTTGCTGTTTAGGGATGTCAGGAAGGGAAGGCATCCCTCCGCTCCCCACAGACGGCTTCCACGCGGTCGAAACAGAGCGACAAGAGAACGGGGGACTCGTCTCTCCCCGCTCGCTGTTCAGAAGGGAAAGAAGCCATGCTGTTCCCCTTTCTGCGTTGGTGGACCGCTCTCTCACTGGCTGATCACTCGTGGTGATCGTGACCTCCCCACCAGCGACTGTTTTCCCGAACCCTGTCGCCTCTGCCTTCTCATCCCGAGCCATCGCCGTCACCCCTTGCCGAGGCGAGGCAGGTCCCTCTTGCTGCCGCTGTTGCCGCTGCTGCCGTTCGCTTCGAGCATCTCGGCTCCCGGCTTCCCACGCAGCGATGCTCGAAGGGCCTCACAAGCCACCGCAGGGCCACAGGGGCTGGCATCATTGCCGTACAAAAGCGGTCACTACTGACCGCTTTTTTGGGATGCTCGAAACGACTTGACGGAGGCCGCTCCTGATGCTACTCTAGAGAGGGGGCTGTCAGAACCGCGCTTAAGCCCGTTGAGGGATTGAAAGCTTTTCTAAGTGTATGTTCCCTAATAAATGTGATAATCGTCAGAACCGCGCTTAAGCCCGTTGAGGGATTGAAAGTCACGGGCGGGGCAATTGGAAGTCGTCTCAGTTGATGAGTCAGAACCGCGCTTAAGCCCGTTGAGGGATTGAAAGGCCGCAATCGCTGCTAAGGGAGAGATCTACCATCGTCAGAACCGCGCTTAAGCCCGTTGAGGGATTGAAAGCGACTCATCATCTCAGATTGTGGTGCCTCCTGTGCCAGAGTCAGAACCGCGCTTAAGCCCGTTGAGGGATTGAAAGAAACCCGCCTTATCAAAGCTCCCTCAGATTCATCCATGTCAGAACCGCGCTTAAGCCCGTTGAGGGATTGAAAGGATCATGCGCGCGATAGTGGATGCCCTGTCGATTGCGTCAGAACCGCGCTTAAGCCCGTTGAGGGATTGAAAGGGTTCGCCGATATTGGTACGTCGATGGGGTCTTTTTAGTCAGAACCGCGCTTAAGCCCGTTGAGGGATTGAAAGCCCGAATCGGCGGATGTATGCAGCGATGACCTCAGACCTGGTCAGAACCGCGCTTAAGCCCGTTGAGGGATTGAAAGGCAGCGCGCTGCGCGGCGAGAAGCGCCAGCCGGCGGATGTCAGAACCGCGCTTAAGCCCGTTGAGGGATTGAAAGTTTCCTATTGCCCCCTATATATATTATGGTATCATATTGTCAGAACCGCGCTTAAGCCCGTTGAGGGATTGAAAGCACGCTGGACATCCAGTACCCAGAACCGTCCATCTTCCGTCAGAACCGCGCTTAAGCCCGTTGAGGGATTGAAAGATGGCACGTGAAATTGAACGCCTGTATCGGCGAGGTCAGAACCGCGCTTAAGCCCGTTGAGGGATTGAAAGTCCATGCGAGGGAGCCACTGAAAACCCATTGTGGTCAAGTCAGAACCGCGCTTAAGCCCGTTGAGGGATTGAAAGGCTTCTGCGGTCTCGCCGCTGCTGACTGGAGGCCGAGGTCAGAACCTCGCTTAAGCCCGTTGAGGGATTGAAAGGTAACGACCGAGCGCTACTTACGGTCGCTCCGTCCCGTCAGAACCTCGCTTAAGCCCGTTGAGGGATTGAAAGTGGCCAGTCCAATCGGATATCTGGCCTGGTCAGCTATCGTCAGAACCGCGCTTAAGCCCGTTGAGGGATTGAAAGCCCTCGCTTTCCCTTGCAAGGGAAGTGTCGCACTGAAGTCAGAACCTCGCTTAAGCCCGTTGAGGGATTGAAAGCCCTCGCTTTCCCTTGCAAGGGAAGTGTCGCACTGAAGTCAGAACCTCGCTTAAGCCCGTTGAGGGATTGAAAGGCAAACCGGCTGGGTCCGACCACTCACTGATCCGGGTCAGAACCTCGCTTAAGCCCGTTGAGGGATTGAAAGTGGCTGTGCCGATGGCCGCCGCTGTCACCGGCAAGGTCAGAACCTCGCTTAAGCCCGTTGAGGGATTGAAAGTCGACTTGCACGGGCGTGATAGACCGTGCCAGTTGACGTCAGAACCTCGCTTAAGCCCGTTGAGGGATTGAAAGTCATAATCTTACAATAAAACTCTAACACTAATAACGTCAGAACCTCGCTTAAGCCCGTTGAGGGATTGAAAGACCAACGAGGCGCTCCTGAAATCGCTCGACGAGAGCGATCGAGTCAGAACCGCGCTTAAGCCCGTTGAGGGATTGAAAGCTTGAAATGAATACCGCACGCAACTACTCTGTTTCCGTCAGAACCGCGCTTAAGCCCGTTGAGGGATTGAAAGACCTCGTCCCAGGTGCCGCCCGGGCCGAGGATCTCGCGGTCAGAACCGCGCTTAAGCCCGTTGAGGGATTGAAGGGCCAGCTCCTCCAGTCGGCGCCGGATCTCGGAGTCATGTCAGAACCTCGCTCAAGCCCGTTGAGGGATTGAGAGAAGGGATTGAAACCATCGGCACAAACCGGGCGCGCCCGGCAAGCCTGGCCTCGCTCTACGACGAGACCAGGCTTGCATCAGAAGGCCGCTCAAGCCCGCTAAGGGATTGAAACAGTGGAGAAAGGGCTGGTGTTTTCCTGGTTGGAAGAGGATACAGAGCAGTGGCCTGACCGATCGCCCCCTAGGAAAAGTAGAGGCGCTCTTCGCGTGGTGGCTCGCCCCCCACGGTGACAACGCGCTTCACACAGGCCTGGCAGAGAGGATAGATGCGGACACTATCCTCCCGCTCATTCAGGTGAGCTGCCAGGCGCGCACGGAGCAGCACAAGCTCTTTCCTGGTCAGGAAGCACTCGAATACCGAATACTGGGTCCATTTGCCAAAGCCACAGAGGAGCTTGTGTACACGAGCGCGGCGCCGATCATCAGCGATATCGTAGGCAATGACATAGCAGCAAGTATCATGGGGTCCCATACGGTTACCTCACCAGGAACGGCTGATAGTGCGCGATCTCCCCAGTCAGGTACTTGGCCAGCAGACGCGCCTGCAACTCAAGGCAGCGCATGTAACTCACGCGATAGCCGAACACGGGATGGGTAATTTCCTCGTGAAAGCGCTCTTCGAGGGCAGCTAAAAAGCGCTTTTTTGGCTCTTTCTTGAGGCGATACGTGCCAAACAGCTCCTCGAAATCGTCTCGTCTCACCATGTGCTTATTCAGCAATTTCACCACGACGGAGTCGACGATGAGGGGACGAAACTCCTCCATGAGATCGAGGGCCAACGCCGGACGACCATAGCCACTACTGTGGAGATAGCCGATATAGGGATCAAAGCCAACCAGCTGGACCGCCCCCGTGAGGCGGTTCGCCAGGACGGTGTAACCATAACTCAGCAGGGCATTGACGGGATCGGTCGGGGGACGCCTGGTGCGGCCCGGAAAGCGCCAGATGTCAGGCTCCACCAGCATCTGCGGAAAAGCAGCGTAGTAGAGGGCGCTGCCTTGTCCTTCGAGGCCTAGCACCGTTTCCAAAGGGGTGCCACCGATCCCATGATCACCTGTGCTGAGACGGGGCAGTGAAGAAGAGGAGACCGCTGCAGGCAGCTTGTGGAGCGACTCGATGATTGCCGCGAGATCCTTCAGGACCGCAGGTGACTGATTGGGAAAGCGCCGCTGGAGCAGACGCCGCTGATTCGACAGTTTCCCTCTGACAAAACAGGAGGCCAGCAAGAGCCGCCGCTGCAGATCGTGATGGGCCTGATGCTGAGCAATCCGCAAGAGCGCATTTTTCGAAGCCTCTGGAATCAGCGATCCCTGGAAACTCCCGTGCTCCCGCACGAAGTGCACAGGGATCTTGCGCTCTAGCAAGAGGTCTAGCGCAGCTGCTGTCAACGTGACATCTCCCATCACCACGACCTCATCCACCTTGATGAGAGGTATACGTTTTTTGATCAAAGCCGTTTTCTGTTCTCCATCGACCAGACGTTGCTCAGGAATGTGGATCAACAGGCAATCTTCCGTGTCTCGTTTTACCAGGCTATGGGCCTCCATCAGATAGAGCGTAGACACCTTCCGCTCCTTTCCTTTATTCACTCGATTACCATTGATGATAAGTAGTGGCTTTTCAGAAGATTTCAAGCAGAGATTTCGTCGCATTTCCCCGCTCTTGTTGTTCCTGGAGAGCGCGGACCTCCTCAGGTAAGCAGATCGGTAACAGACTGCAGTCGCGGCAACGCCTGGCAGTTTTCCCCTGAAGCGGAGCCGGTGGGCGCGGCTCTCTGGCCAGCGCCAGAGCAAGCTGAATACTTTCCAGGGTTTTCTGACGGAGCTCGGGGAGAAACAGAACCTGCTCACGTCGTCGTGAACCAAAGTAAAAAAGGTAGCCGTGCGAGAGCGGCGCCAGGTGCGGGAGATATTCCTCCAGACAGAGAGCTTGAGCGCAGAGCTGGATATGGTCGTTGAGCCAGCGTCCCTCTCGCCCACGCTTGTATTCGACAGGCACCAGCTTGCCCGCCTCCTCTTCAAGCGCGTCCAGGTAGCCAGCTATGTGCAGGCGCTCGCTAGCGAGATAGAGGCGGTGGATGCGTTCCACACCTTTCTCGGCAAATACTGCAGGCTGATCTACCCGTTGGTGCAGGAGCTGACCCTCTAGCACCAAAGCATTCACCAGCATTTCTGCCTGAACATACTCGTAGTAGAAGCGTCTTGGACAATACTCCAAGGCATTCAGCGCGGAAAAGGGAACCATTATCTGCTCCCGTAACTCAAGGGAGCTCGGAGTGGTGGGCGACTGCATCTTCCTCCCTCACTGGTTCATTGGCGATCAAGCGCACTGGCCACAGTATCGCTGGCAGACGGTAGCTCCGCTGGCGAAAGGACGTTCAGGCAGCGCGTCTGCCCCATACCCATTGCCGTTTTGTAGCCCACCCCACTGAAGAGGGCCAGGCGAGCAAGTGAGGTCAGCCAGCGCGCTTGTGCTGCACCCCTCGGCCCTTTCACTTCATAGGTGATGCGTCCCAGAAAGCCCGTCTGTCCAAAGCGACTGGAGGGCAGGTACTGGGTGCGAAGCTCGTACTGAGACACAATCAGATGGTCTGCACACCAGTCAGCGATCTCTTGGGGGGTCAGACCAGCGGCAGCCAGGCGCAGGCGCTCCGGAGCGAAGAGATCCCAGGAACGTGCCAGACTTTCGAAGACAGCAGCCGGCTCAGGAAAGAGCGTCAGCAGCTTCCCCCAGGAGCGCTGCCCTCTGCTAAAGGCGGTGGGACTGGCGAATTCAAAGGCATAGTGCTCCTGAACCTCCTGCTCGCGGGCCAACTCCTCGAAGGAAGTGACGGCTACCCACGATGGCCCCTCATGTGTCGGATCAGGAGCAGCCAGCATACGTGTCACGAGAAGCGGTGTCTGCTCAACGGTCAGAGAGAGCTGCCGGGCCTGTTGAAGACAGGCCCGGAGAATAGCCTGTACCAGTCGCTCATCTAAGAGGGTCAGACGCAGCCAGTAGCGTTCCCCTGGTCGCACAGGCACTGGTTGCAGGTGGCTGGTGGCAATCTGTAGCTCCTTCACACTGAGCTGGCGGAAACCCCAGAGCAAACTGAGGGTGTAGGGGCGACGCTGGTTAGGCTGGTGCAGCCAGGCCGACAGTTCAGGGTCAACCTGGCGCACCAACTGCAAGAAAGCCGCCTGGAGCTGCGGGCCACAACTGGGCGTCAGCCAGCCCGGCTCTACTGGCTCTAGCCGCAGCAACATCGAGACCAATGGACCCTGTTCATCGCCGATAGATGCTGAAGACATAGTTCTCCTCCTCTCTCTTGCTCATTGCTCAGCACACTGCTCTCTGCTTTTCTCGCTGACTACGGCTGGCTGCGCGAGGCCGTGCCGCTCTGTCTCTGTACTCTTCTTCCTTGTGCTGCCTCTCGCTTTCGCCTTAGAAGAAGAGCGGATCGCTCTCTCCCTGCTGTCCTCGCCGTCGATCACGCTCCAGGGCCCAGCGAGGGATCTCCGCCGCAAGCTGCCAGGCGAGTGGACCCAGCACAGCCTGGTAACGCGCCGTCCGATCAGCGAAGGAGATGTCCAGCGCCACAGGGAAGAAGCGCGCTTTCTGGCGCAGCGCTATGAGCCAGGCGACAGTACTGCTCTTCTCTGCGGCCACGAAGGCAGGAACAAAACGCTCCTGGAAACAGCTACGCACGCAGGCAGGGAGACCGGTATCATCATTGATGAACTGCGGTCGCAGGCCCCAGAGGGCAGCAGGCCGGTAGGCCCACGCTGCTTCCCACTCTGCTTGTGAGTGCTCCGGCACCTCCAGACGCAGCCCCACCTGTCGCGGTTTCTCGCGTAAGGTCTGCAGGCGGCAGAAAAGGACCACCTCCTCCGGGATGCTGACCTGCCGCTGCTGCTCCTTGGGGAAGCAGGCCCGCTGCCAGTCCTGGGCTGTGGAATAGAAAGTCGCATCATAGGAGCGCAGAATGTGGAAGAGATCATAGGAGGTCACGTCCTCGTCTGACAGCCAGTGCTGGGGATCGAAGACCAGCACCTGGGGCGTCTCGAAGCCCTCGCGAAAGGTCCAGCGGGCATGCTCTCGAAAGTAGATGCTCAGATCCTCTTTGAGCCAGAGAAGCGCCTCCCGACTGCTCCGAGGCCGCTCTTGACGCTTCTGGAGTATAGCCAGGATGCGCTTCTCGAAGGCCCTCAGATAGGGGATCAGCGGGTCATCCTGCTTCGGCTCCCGTCTGTCGAGGAGAGCGGCGAACCGCTCAAAGGCGGCAGCGGGAATATGGGTGAAGCCTCCATAAACCTCGGCCCGTTCTTCATACTCCCTCAGCCAGGCGCGTAACTGACGATAGGTCAATGGGCGCTGGCGCTGTCCCTCTTCGCCGACAAACAACTGCTGCAGATCCTGCAAAAAGCTGTCGAGCAGGGGCAACTCCTCATCTGCCATCCCCTGACCCAGCAGCCCGAGTGTGCGGAAGAATTCCGCGATCACGCCGCTGCGCACATAGGCGGTCAGATCCTGCCGCGTCGGCATCTGGGCCGCCAGCTTCGCCAGTGTCGCCCGGTCAATCGTCTTCCCATCCCTGGACGGGTCAGGGCGGCTTTCTGACGCAGCATTCCCTCCTCCCAGATGGCCCTCGAAGAGCCGATAGGTCTCCTGGTCCACAACGACCCAGGCACGGCAGGGGCCACAGTCCTCTCCTGCAGGCAAGGCCAGGACCCTCCCAACGCGACCCAGGCGCTGGAGCAGTTCATCGCCCGACCAGGCGTCGAACAGCAGGAAGTCGAGCGAAGGCCGTGGCTTGCCTGTAGCGGTGGGAGGGATGCCCTGCCCTGCTCGCGTGCGCTCAAAGTTGTAGCCAATATCTACTGTGGGCGTGGCCAGAATCAATTGGCACTCGCGGGCCTCCTCACGTGCCTGAGTACCCTGGGGACCAGTAATGCGGCCAATACGCTCGCCGGCGGCTGGCCAGCGCGCACGTAGCTCGCGATAGATCAGATTGATGGTGCGCAGCGAGTTGGAGAGAATGGCCCCTTCGACGGGGAAGCCATCGGCAGGCTGGGCCTCCAGGAGCTGGCGCAGCCTCGGCCACAGGTGCTGAGCCAGACTCAGCAGTGCATCGCCGGTCTGACGCTGGGTGCCCTGGCCTCCGCCCAGCTCGCCAGCACTGTAGATCTCCAGCTCAACAGCGGTCAATGCTCGTACCGGTCGCACTTTGTCCGCCCACGCCTCGGGGACAGGGTCTTGTGGCTCAATCCACTCGGTCTTGATCCCGAGCTGCTCTAGAAAGCGGCGCATTGCTGGCGAAGGGGTGGCCGTCAACAGACAGATCTGGCGAGGGCTGTCGAGGGCATCGGAGTTGCTGAAGTAGCCGCAGAAGGCAGACAGCTTCAAAAAGAAGAGGAAGGCGGCGAGTTGCCGGGGACTGTAGTAGTGGACCTCATCGATGATCACCAGGCCAAAGTTCCGCAGCAGATCGGTCAGCAGCTCCCCGCGGTCAAAGCGATTGTAGGAAGCGGTCAGGATGTAATAGAAAATGTCGGGGTTGGTCACAAAGATGGTGGCCTGCGCCGTCGAGACATCTTCCTGCCGGGCCGTGACCGGATCGCTGAGCAGCTGACGCAGGTGCCAGCCACGCCGAGACCGCTCTTCAGCAGGCAGCTTCTGCCAGCTCTTCTGCAGATGGTCGCGCGTCACGGGGATCACCTGGTAGGGTAGTCCATAACGCCGACAGAACTCGCTGGCGCTGCGCACGTGTTGGTCGATCAGTTCGTTGGTGGGGGCGATGAATAAGGTGTCCCCCAGGCGCGGCGTCAACTGGTCCAGGCCGATCTGGCGCACACGCCCCAGTAAGCGCAGCAGAGCCCCCAGGGTTTTGCCTGTGCCGGTGGCATGGGTATTGATCACCAGCGGCGCGCTAGCCTGGTACATGCGCCACTGATGGTAGAGGAGCCGGCTCTCCTCCTCTGGTGAGGCGCCACCGCTCTGGCCTGCTCCCTGTTCTGGCCTGGCGGGAGGGACGGAACCGGTGAGGGCGAGCGGGTGCTCGCCCAACCAGAGGCGCTCGTCGTACGGCTGCACGGTGACGGTCAGCATGGGGTCTGGTCTCCTTCTTGCTTGACTGCTCTGCCCATATTCAGGGCAGGGTTTCGACGCCGTAGTGCATCCCGGCGGGCAAGTGGACCACTTCGCCGCCAGGCAACCGTCCAGTCCAGAAGGGTCCCCGCAAGCGGGCCTGACGCACCAGGGGCGCCGGAGGAATATTGTAGAGGGTGAAGCTGCGGAGCGTAGAGAGCATGGCGTCCGGCAAATCGGCGGCGTTCAAAAAGAAGTCGACGACCTGCTCTTGCTCCTGCGGCTCCGACGTGAGCAGGTGCAGTGGCTGCCAGTCAAGGCGGGCCTTGCTGTTAAACTTGCCCAGGCGGATATAGCGCGGCAGGGCAGGCGCGGCCTCCCCAGGCAGGAGCGCGTAGAAGCGTGCCCGGCTCTCGGCGGCCAGCAGACGGATCTTGCCAGCCTGGGGAAAGTTCATGGCCCGCGCTTTGCGGCTGCGCTCCAGGGCAATGGCGTTCTGATCAAAACGGAAGTAGTAGCTATCCGACTGGGCGTTGAACTGGCTAAAGGCGAAGCGCAGACGACCGGGCAGAAAGGTCGCCGGCGTCACGTAGCGACCCTGGCGATTCAGCGGCAGCAGATCCTGCTTATAGCGTGGCGGACCATCCCAGTTGTAGGGAGACACACACCAGCCCAGGGCATAGGTCAGGGCATAGTTGCCGATCACTGGTTCGGTCTCGTAGAGCAGGCCCACCTCGCGGCTGGCAAAAAAGGTATGCTCCAGCAGGGTCAGGTCAACCTGATAGATGGCAAGCGTCATAGCAATCCTCCTGGCAGGAAGAGGGGAGCAGTGATGTGACCACCCTGGTCCCACGGCCTGCGCGTCTCTGGCTGGACCGCTGGCGGCCCCCTCTGCCCCTCTTCGCCCACGCACTTTACGGGAGATCTTTGTAGCTCGCCGTGACCTCCTCCAGCAGGCCCTTCAACCGCTCCGGCTCGCGATAGAGCATCAGGGTCTCCTCCAGCAGGCGGCCCAGGGCTTCACCGCGCACGACCAACGGCGGGCGCCCAACCAGGTCGCGCAAGAGCGTATCGGTTGCCTGCTGGACGCAGCGTTCAACCAGGGCATCATTGAGGGGGACATCCAATTCGTTCCCCCCTTGTGCCTCCAACAGCAGATCATAAACCTCCTGGGTCAGTTCGAGATTCGAAAAGATCTCAGTATCGCTGAATATCACTGCCGTGATCATATTGCGTACACGCCCCTGACGGCTGCTGATGGCACCGTAGCGCGTGCTGCGCAGGATATTGCCAAGCACGTATTGGAACTCTCCCGGCGTGACATCCTTGAGCGTCTCGGTATCGAGAAAATGGGTCTCGGGCAAGACATACTCGTCTTCGTTGATGGAGGTCGAAGCCTTGCCGTCGAAGGGATTGCGCATTGTCCCGTTATCGAAGGTGGCGTTGAAGGTGCGCGTGCCGGTCACCAGGCTGGCTGGAGCCAGCGAGTAGGCGTCATCGGTCATCACGCGGCTCTTCTGCGCGCCACCGCCGCCGGCGGCATAACCATAGACCATACAGTCGATGCACTTGCCACAAGGGGCATTGGTGTTGAGTGCGCAGGGGCGCTGCTCGCGTCCGACCGTCACCGTTCCTAGCAGACCATGCTCGCGCAGCAGCTCGCGCCCGACGCGGCGCTCGACGGCGGTCTGTTTCCGCTTGCTGATGACCACGCGCTGGATCGGTTCGCGCGTGTCCTCCCGGCGACCGGCGGTCACCAGCTCTTTTACAAGGCCCTCGCCACTGCCTTCCGTACGGAAGATTGTCTCTGACTCGGTTTTGCGGATCAGGATGACGCTGACGTAGCGGCCATGCGGAAAGTTATCGTAGTGCTCCAGCAGATACTCGCGATAGTGATTGAGCACGGTGAATGTTGAGGTGACGCTCATGGACGAATACCATCCTTTCTTCGGTGATGGATACGCTGGGCATGTTGCTTCTCTTGCACTCTCTTCTTCTGAGCAAGCTGCGACCTCGAGGCGGCGTGGCCTTGCTCACGCAGCGCAGCCTGGGCTAATCCAAGGCTGGACCGGCCTCTGCTGGTTCCCCTGCCTCCTCTGCTTCCTCTGTCTCAAGCTGGGCAAGCGCCTCCTCCGGTGATGCGGCCTGCTTTTTCTCCAGCAAGACGCGGGCCAGCTCCTGGCGCACGTAGACCAGGTAGGCGCTGCGCAGCGAGCGCTCGCGCTGGAGCAGTTTCCCTACATGGTTGCCAAGGGCCTGCTGGAGCACTTTCTCAAAAAACAGGTCGACGTACTCATAGATCGCTGCCTCCGAGACCCAGCCGCGAATGCGCTGGAGGTGGTCGAAGATCAGGCCCTTGCTGCTATCTCGGGCAAACTCCAGCTCCTTCGGATAGCGTCCCAGTTCAGCCAGAATGATGTCTAGGGGCTTCAGGAGGGAATTGCGCTTGAATGAGCGGCCTCGAATGGCTTGCCTGGCCGCGTAGACGGCCACCTCTTTGAGCGCCTGGGCCAGCAGATCCTCTCTGGCCTGGTGAGGGCTTGCCTGGGAAGGTGTGGACGTCACAATGAACCTCCTCTTCTGATCTGAGCTGCGAACAGGTGACAGACAGATAGATGGACGCACTAGCTGATCGCCTCCGCTGCCCCGAGCAGCTGCTCCAGCAGCGGGGCGACCTGGTAACTGAGCGTTAAAGGATTCTGGCGCTGCTTGCCGGCTTTCTCCTCGATCAGGCGATCCACCTCATGGTACAGCGCCAGTGGGTCCTGGGCTGCTGCGGTGACCAGGTCATAGAGGACTTTCACGGTCGACAGGGTGTCCGGCTGCAGCTTATGGGCCAGCTGATGCAGGAGGGCCAGGCGCCGGCAGAGGGCCCGCACCTGGGGACGGGTCAGTACCTGCTCGGGTAGTAACCAGACAAGCGCCTGGGGTATCCCTTCAGCCATGAAGGCCACTGGCTCGGACCCGATCATTTCCTGCTCCAGATTGAGCAGTGGCGTTGGCAGGCGCGAGAGCAGGACGCGGCAGTCAAACCAGGCCGCCAGCACGAGGGCTTTCTCCAGCGCGACCAGGTATTGGCGACCGTAGCCCTGCTGGTTGATGGTCAACGGCAGGACAGGCGTAGGGCCGAGTGCCTCCGCATAGCGCGGAAGGATCAGTCCTTGATGCAGGTCCATCCGACAGTGCAATTTGTAGAGGACCTGACCAGCAGCCAGCCGTTGCCACTGCTCCTCGTCGCGCGTCTCCGGGTCGATCGCCACCGTGTCTTCTCCGATGAGACTCTCGACTGTCTGCCACCAGGCGCGCAGCAGCGGCTCGGGAAAGAAGCTGTAGGGGAACAGGTGGAGATAGAAGGTTTGCAGCTCGCTGCCCTGCTTGTCGCGATGTGAGGGCCAGGCCAGCTTTTCTAGCAAGAACTGCGTGCGGCAGATGGGACAGATGTTGCGCTTCGGCTCGCGTGGACTGCCGCCCTCCAGTCGGTTCGAGAATTGCTGCACGCCAATGCTCGGCGGCACCTGCAGCGCCATCCACTCCTCGGCAGGCAAGGGACTGCTGCAATAGCTGCACTGCCGATCGGTATAGCGCGGATCTGCATAGTGACGCAGGTTCGCCCGAAAGTCGACCGGCTGCTGCCGCTCCCCGCTGCTCAGATCCCAGAAGCTGAGATGGCGATCCAGATAGTCAAGGATTGCCTCCTCTTGGGGACTGCTCGTTGAGAGCGCCTGCAAGTCGTCTCCCGCAACTGTCAGCGGTGACGTGCTGGCATCTCCAGCCTCGGCTGCGTTGCTGCCCATTGCTGAACCCTGCTGGTTGTTGCTGTCGGCAGCGGCGGACTGGGGCGAGGGAGACGCTCTATTCCCCCGTTTACCGCCACGGCCAGTGCGTTGGGGAGCGGCTCGCTGTGCCTGCTCTTCCAGACGGGCAAGATCGGCCAGGGCGGCGGCTTCCATCTCGAGAAGCGGGGTTGTGGGCAGATCACGGGCCATAACGTAGCCACGCCGATAGGAGTTGATCAGGGCATAAAGCGGCTGTCGCTCCTCGGGCACCCCAAAGAGACGCGCCACTCGCTGCCAGGCATCCTCGTGCAGGCGCTTCAGTTCCTCGCCCCGGTGGGCATCGAGGAAGTTCCGGTAGGCCATGAGAAACTCGCCCCGCTGGAGCGCCTCGGGATCAGTGGGCAGCAGCTGCTGCTCCGCCAGCAGTGCCTGACACTGGGCCCGCAGAGCTGGATCAGCTGCCGCTTGCGGCGAGTTGAGGAAGGTCTCCAGGTCCTGGCGCGCCGCTGTCTCCCGCTCCTGGCGCCACTCATCGCGGTACTGCTTGCGCCTGACCACGTTGGTGATGCAGCCAAAGATCTGCTCGATGGGTGCGCCGCTCTGGAGGGCCGCCTCGTCGACGCTGATCCCGGAGGGCCGCGCCTTGATGAACTCCGTCAGCCCTTGCTGCTGCATCTTCGCCAGTCTGTTGACCACCCGCCGGGCCAGCTCGCGCTGCCACTCGCGCGTCCATTCAAAACGCATACTCCGGTCGAGCAGATAGTCGATGCCTTCGGCATGGAGGAGCAGGGGAATGCAGTGGTGTTCCCCGTAGTGTTCCTTCAGCATTTCGGCGACCTGGTTATGGATCGTGTTCGAGAGCAGGCCGCGCAGTTCGGCCAGGCGGTGGCCGATGAAGCGGTACCGCTGCCGCGCCCCGCTGAGATGGAGTCCCTCATTCAGGCGCTCAAGCGCCTTCTGATGAATATGTCGTTCATGACGGCTGGCCTGGTCCGAGCTGTGAGACAGGTCCAGCACGTCCGCGGTGCGCAGCAGCGCTCGGAGCGGCCCTTCAAGACGCGATCGAGGAAGACGGCACTGCTGCAAAAAAGAGAGGGAAAACTGAGAGATCTGGATTGCCTGATCCTGCTGGCTGTCGACCAGAAATTTGATGTCGCGCAGATACTCCTGCCACTCGGGGAAGAAATGATCTGCCTGGAGGGCTGCTAGCTCGCTGGCCAGATGCTCCAGGGTGGCCGCGTTGGCATAGCGGACAGCCTTGCCGCTGCTATCCTGGCCATAGGCAGGCAGCTTGTTAATGTCATGGACGGTTATGGCCAGGAGCAGACAGCGCAGCTCGGTGGCCTCCAGTTGAAAGAGGGGCCGCAGCCGCTCGATGATCGCCGCGCCATTGAGCACGTGCTGCCAGAGGCTTTCCCCTTGCTTGCTGCCCGTCTGAATGATCTCCTGGTAGCGCCGCAGCCCTTCGTCGGCAATCTGTTGCAGATACTGCTGAAAGACCTGGTCCGGGTCATCGCTCCTGTAGGTCAGTCCCAGGGCAAGCCAGGGCGAGGACTCCTCAGAGGCCGGGGCCATGCGCAATCATCTCCTTTCGTTCGGTTCCAATTTTTCAATCCCTCAGCGGGCGAGAGCGGCGTTCCGAACAGGTGATATTATGGCTGATTGATACGACAACATTCGTCGTATCAATCAGCGGTGGGATGACAGAGAGGATGGAAAACAAAGAACAAAGAGCTGACGCAGGCATGAGCGCGCTGGTCACCATCCTTATCGCTCCTCCTCCGGCGCCTGCATGCTGAGGCCATAGAGCCGTCCCATCTTGCTGACGACGCTGCGCATTTCCTCTCGCAACGACGCTGGCTCGACCAGCTCCGCTCTCTCCCCGTAGCGTAAGAGCTGGTGGATCACCCGCCACTCATTGTAGGCCGTCGCCCGAATGAGGATCCACCGCTCCTCTTGCCCTCGCTCGTTCATGCGCACCTCCTCTCGCTCAACCACTTGCGACAACCAGCGCTGACTGAGGCCGGGCTCAGCGATCCTCGCGTCCAGCCAGAAGCGAAAGGTCAGCACCTGGCGGGGCCGTGTCCTCCCAGTGAGCTGCGGCTCAATCTGCAGCGACTGCTCCTGAATGCGGTCGATGCGGAACTCCAGAAATTGCCCGCGCTCGGGGTGATACGCCACCAGGTAGAAATGGCCCTCCATATGGATCACGTAGGCGGGATCAAGATGCTGATGGGTGATCTCTTTTCCCGAAAGAGGCCGGTAGGTAAAGCGGATGTGCTGGCGCTGCTTTATCGCTCGCGCGATCTTCCTGATCAGCTCTCGGTAGGGCAGATAGTCCATCACAGGCGCCACATTAAAGTAGACGTAGGGGGTGCGGGCCCACCGTTCAAAGCGCTGCTGCTGCCGCGGTGGCAGTTGCCGGGCGAGCCGCTCGATGAGCGCCTGCACCTCATCTGCAAACGGATGGCGCGGCTGTGGCTGTGGCAGCGCTTGCGTCGGGTCGGGAGGGGCCAGCCGATAGGGGTCCGTGAACATCGAGGCCAGGAAGGCCAGACATTCTACCTCTGTATCTGACAGGGACCAGTGAGGGACGAGGCCCTGATCGTCCTCGAGGACATAGCGCGCCGGTTGCCTTCCACGCCGCTCCCGAACCAGCACCACGCCAATCTCCTCCAGGATCGCCAGATCTCGCTCGAGCGTGCGATGGGCCCGGCGGAGTCGGGCATCATCTGTGGCCTCCTCCCGATCGATGCCGTAGTGCAGCCCCAGGCTCTCGAAAATCTGCTTGCGGGTGCAAGGCCCTTGTCGCAGCAGTGCCAGCAAGCGCAAAAGCCGCTCGAGCCGGAGGACGGCAAGCCTTTCCTCTGAGGAAAAAGGTTCAGCGCGTTGGAAACCGGCCATGCACTGCTTTCCCTCCATCAATGCAAGAGAGATGCCTTTTACCATAGAGTCTTGAGCGCCCGCTGTCAAGGTCCAGGCACCTCTGCTGTCGGGAAAAATATGCTGCTGTTGCCGCTGCTGCCGTTCGCTTTGAGCATCTCGGCTCCCGGCTTCCCACGCAGCGATGCTCGAAGGGCTTCCCAGGCCGTCGGAAGGCCAGAGTGGCTGGCATCATGACCGTACAAATGCGGTCAGTAGTGACCGCTTTTTTGGGATGCTCGAAACCGCTTGACGGAAGTCGCTCCTGATGCTACGCTAAAGGGGGTGCTGTCAGAAAGCAGGACAAGCCCGATGTGGGATTGAAACTTCATCTGTATTGAGGAGGATCTCATGACTCACCGTCCGTCAGAAAGCAGGACAAGCCCGATGTGGGATTGAAACCGCTATCGGGTCTTGGCTCTGCCCACCACCCTCGACGGGGTCAGAAAGCAGGACAAGCCCGATGTGGGATTGAAACTGACCAGTTTCGTAGATCGATGACCACAGCACCGCAGGGTCAGAAAGCAGGACAAGCCCGATGTGGGATTGAAACTCAGCAGCGGCTGCTCGCTGACAACCGAGCCAGGTCAGAAAGCAGGACAAGCCCGATGTGGGATTGAAACGTCGAGAGAGAGGGCGGGCTACGGCTCCGCCCCAAGACCGTCAGAAAGCAGGACAAGCCCGATGTGGGATTGAAACGATGAGTACGTAACCGTGGCGCTCTACGAGCGCCGTGGCGTCAGAAAGCAGGACAAGCCCGATGTGGGATTGAAACTAAGAGGAATTTTTGATAAATAGTCGTAATATTCTGGTCAGAAAGCAGGACAAGCCCGATGTGGGATTGAAACCTTCCGACATGACTACTGATGGGAAGAGCGTAATGCGAAGTCAGAAAGCAGGACAAGCCTGATGTGGGATTGAAACCTTGCAAGATGCGGAGCCTGATCCTGAAAGGGAGCGCGTCAGAAAGCAGGACAAGCCCGATGTGGGATTGAGAGGGATTAGAAGGGGTTGAAGACGAGAGAAAGATGGTGATGGACCGTCTGGACCTGCAAGCAATCAGAAAGCAGGACAAGCCTGTCAACTTCCCTCACATCGGAGTCCCCCACCGGCGGACCT
The DNA here is from genome assembly GCF_001748285.1 of Thermogemmatispora onikobensis. Lineage (NCBI taxonomy): Bacteria > Bacillati > Chloroflexota > Ktedonobacteria > Thermogemmatisporales > Thermogemmatisporaceae > Thermogemmatispora > Thermogemmatispora onikobensis. The sequence goes on from NZ_BDGT01000059.1 coordinate 32,820, forward strand.
CTGGTTTCGTCGAATGCAAGTACTCCGTTCAGCATGCGCAAGACGGAGTAGAAGACTGGATGGAGTTTTTGACGCGGCTCTGACTTCCTTTCCTACATCATTAGAAGAAGCTCCCCGGCTCGACCAGCAGCCTTCCACATGGCGCCGCTCCTCAGAAGGAAGAGGCTACTCCCCATAAGGCAACCCAGCTGTGCCACAGGCGCCCTGCGCAGGAAAAATCTCACTCCCTCCACGAGGGAACCTCTCATCGACCAAAAGCAAAATCACGTCTTGCCTGCTTCCTCCCACCCTCAACCTGCTCCTCCTGCCTCAGTTCCCAGATTCCTGCTTTGCCTGCCTTCCCTGCGAAACAAGCTGCTCCGGGGCTACACCCAAAACCGCAAAGATCGCTGGCAGCGTGAGCTTGCGCACCAGTTGCCCCATCTCCTCCGGCGTGTTCTGGCCTGGATGCTCAAGCCACCAGGTGATCGCCGTGTAGAGAGTCCCGCTGACATAACTGGCCAGCAGGCTGGTAGGAACTGCCGGCTCTCCAACAAGAGCCAGCAGCGGCCTCAGAAGAAAATGCTCTACCTGGCTCGTGAGGTAGGCCATGAGACGATGCCTGGCCAACGCCGCCCCCCTCTCGCTGAGAAGCACCTCATAGAGATGGCGATAACGCTCGACATGACGGAAAATCTGCTCATTGAGCACCGGCCTCTCCTGCAGGAAATCCGCAGGACGCAGCGGCTCCAACTGCCGGGCCAGATCCTCCTGCAAACGCTGAATGGTTGCCAGGAGCAGCTGCTCCTTATCCCGATAGTGCAAATAGAATGTTGCGCGCCCCACATTAGCACGGTCTGTAATCTGCTGGATAGTAATACTCTCATAGTTGCGCTCCTCGATCAGCTCCAGCAAAGCACGCTCCAGTAGCTGGCGAGTACGCTGAACACGTCGATCCTCCATACGCTCCCCTCCTTGATCTAAATCACTGTCTACTAATAGACACAATGTGTCCAGGATCTCTATCTTCCCGCTCTCCCTCTTGACAGGCCGGGACCACTGGCCCTACAGTTCTTACTAGACAATGTGTCTAATAAAATATGCAATGTCAAGGATGTGCTCAATCTCCAATCAGGAGAGCAGCCTTGAGACGCCAGAGATCAAAGGCTGCTTGTCTCCTTCTCGTTGCGACACAGGGGCAGGAGCTGACAACCGCTACTGCATCCAGTGGGGAGCCGACCAGGTCGGACGAGAGGAGAAAGGCACCTCAAGAGGAGGAGCTGTGTCATTATCATCGCCATTCGCCACGATTCCGCAGCCTAAGCCAGATCCGCTGCTCAAAAATCTCAAAGAGCTTGATCCTGACAGACCTGTCCAGAGTCTGATGCGACTGGCCCGTCTCTATGGCCCCATTTTCCGCCTCCAGCTGCCAGGCAGAGAGATGCTAGTCGTCAGCTCGCAGGCGCTTGTTGACGAGCTTTGTGATGAACGGCGCTTTGATAAAAAGGTCCACGCGCCCCTGGAACACATTCGCGCCTTTGCCGGCGACGGCCTCTTCACCGCCTACACACAAGAGCCGAACTGGGCGAAGGCCCATCGCATCCTCATGCCCGCCTTTGGGCCAGCAGCGATGCGCGAGATGTTCGAGCCGATGCTTGACATCGCCGAACAGATGCTACTACGTTGGGAGCGCTTTGGACCCCAGGCAGTCATCGATGTGCCCGATAACATGACACGCCTGACCCTGGATACCATCGCCCTCTGCGCCTTCGGCGAGCGCCTGAACAGCTTCTACCGGCAGGACATGCACCCCTTTGTGCATGCAATGGTGGAGGCGCTGATCGAATCCGGAGCCCAGGCGCGGCGTCTGCCCATCCAGAACCAGCTGATGCTTCTCACCAGGCGCCGCTATGAGGAAGACATCCGCTCCATGCACCAGTTCGCCGACGAGATCATCGCCCATCGTCGGCTTGATCCCGAGGCGGCCAGTCGGCATGACCTGCTCAGCCGCATGCTCCAAGGACGCGACCCGGTCACCGGCGAAGGCCTCGACGACGAAAATATCCGCTACCAGCTGGTCACCTTTCTCATCGCGGGACACGAAACTACCAGCGGCCTGCTCTCTTTCGCCCTCTATGAGCTGCTCAAGAACCCTCACGTGCTGGCCCGCGCCCGGGCCCACGTCGATGAGGTGCTGGGCGACGAAATCCCGCGCTTCGAGCACCTGGCCCAGCTCACCTATATCGATCACGTCTTGAAAGAGACGCTGCGCCTCTGGCCGACAGCCCCTGCCATCGCTTTGCAGCCCTACGAGGACACCCTGCTCGCCGGCACCTATCCACTTACCAAAGGCGAAACCATCCTGGTGCTCATTCCTATGTTGCACCGCGATCCCCGGGCCTGGGGCGAAGATGTAGAGCGCTTCGATCCCGATCGCTTCGAGCCAGCGCGCTATGCGCAGGTGCCCGCCAATGCCTGGAAACCCTTCGGCAATGGCCAGCGCTCCTGTATTGGCCGCCCCTTTGCCTTACAGGAAGCGACCCTGGTTCTCGCCATGATTCTGCAGCGCTTTGACCTGATCGAGCACGATCCCAGCTATCAGCTGCGCATTCGTGAGACACTGACACTCAAGCCCGAAGGCTTTTTCATCCGCGCCAGACGCAGAGCGGGCCGACCTTGCCCCCCGGCGGTCACCAGAGAGCGAGCCAGGTCCTCCCATCTGCAACCGCAGACGCAAACTGCCACGATCCCCGTCAGGCAGCCAGTGCCGGAGGAGGCGCTGACGCCCCTGCTGGTGCTCTTTGGCTCGAACGGCGGTTCATCGGAAGCCTTCGCTCGACGCATCGCCACCGATGCCAGCGTCCAGGGCTACAGCGCTAGCGTTGCCCCCCTCGATGAGTATGTCGGGCGGCTGCCGACCGAGGGCGCCGTCGTCATCGTCACCTCCTCCTACGAGGGCCAGCCCCCTGATCAGGCCAGGCAGTTTGTGGCCTGGCTGGAAACTCTCAAAGCCGGGGATCTCCAGGGGGTGCGCTACGCCGTCTTTGGCTGCGGTAACCGCGACTGGCTGCGCACCTATCAGGCCATTCCCAAGCGCATCGATAGCGCTCTCGCCGCGGCAGGAGCCACTCGGCTCAAAGAGCGGGGTGAGGCAGATGCGCGTGGCGATTTCTTTGGCGACTTCGATCGCTGGTACGACACCTTCTGGTCGAGCCTGGCCCCCGTCTTTGGCAAGCAGCTGCAGCCGGTGGCCAGTCGTCGAACCTATGCAGTGGAGATTGTCCCCTCGGCGCGACCAGCGCTGCTACGCCAGGGAGATATGCAGCGCGGTACCGTCATCGCCAATCGCGAGCTGGTCAATCTCGCCTCTCCACTCGGACGCTCGAAGCGCGAGGTAGAGATCGCTCTGCCAGAAGGGATGAGCTATCGAGCCGGAGACTACCTGGCTGTCTTACCAACGAATCCCGAGATCAACGTTGAACGCGCCCTGCGCCGTTTTGGCCTGGCTCCCGACACGCAGATCGTCCTGCACAAGGCCCGCCCCGATAGTCAAACCTCGCTGCCGACGGGTTATCCCATCGGCGTACGAGAGCTGCTAGCCAACTATGTTGAGTTAGCACAACCAGCCACACGTAAGCAGGTTGCTGCGCTGGCAGCAGAAACAGCACAGCCCGAGGAGAGGGCGCGGCTTGAGACCCTGGCGCAGACGGATCGCTATGAGCAGGAGGTCCTTCAGCGGCGTCTCAGCGTCCTTGATCTGCTTGAGCAGACGCCCTCCTGCGCACTCTCCTTCGGAGCCTTCTTGGAGATGCTACCTCCTATGCATGTGCGGCTCTACTCGATCTCATCCTCGCCACTCTGGAGAGCAGATCACTGTACGATTACCTTCTCGGTGCTGCAAGCGCCAGCCTTCTCAGGCCAGGGCACCTATCTGGGGGTGGCCTCAACGTACCTGGCTGCTGCTCAGCCCGGCACCAGTGTCTCGGTCGCAGTCCGGCCCTCACAGGAAGCCTTCCACTTGCCGAGCACACTCGACACTCCGCTCATCATGGTTTGCGCCGGAACGGGCATCGCCCCCTTTCGCGGCTTCCTGCAGGAACGTGCTATCCTCGCCTCTCACGGGCAGACTCTGGCTCCGGCCCTACTCTTCTTTGGCTGCGATCATCCCGCGGTCGACTATCTCTATCGTGAGGAGCTGGAGCAGTGGGAGCAAGCTGGCATCGTGCAACTACGACCGGCCTTCTCCCGCTGTCCAAACGGCCAGATCCGCTACGTGCAAGACCGTCTCTGGCATGACAGAGAGGAGATCGTCGCTCTGTTCAAGCGCAATGCGCGGATATATGTCTGTGGCGATGGGCAGCAAATGGCTCCGGCGGTGCGAGCCACGTTTGTCCGCATCTATCAGGATGCCATGCATTGCTCGCCCGAAGAGGCCGAAGCCTGGGCGCGCGAAATAGAGCGCACCAGAACGCGCTACGTGGCAGATGTCTTCTCCTGAGCACGACGCCCGGGAGCAAGAGCAGGCCGGGGTAACGGTCAGCGGTCGCTCGTGGGGACGGGCCAGTCTGGCAGGACATGCTTGTCTCCTGCTCTACCACCCGTCGCGCACCACACCTCATTGCCTGGCTCATCATGGGGCTTCCCCGGCAGCCTCCTTGTCCTTGTTGCAGCCGCGCATCAGACGCATGCTGCGTCCTGGGGCGATCGCCCCAGGCATAGAGAGAGGGTGTGATGGTGTAAACATCTGATCCATCACACCCTCTCAGCTCTCCCGGACTCATCCATGCGCGGGGCTAGGAAAGGAGCGAGGTCACCGAGCGTCCTGGTCGGTGAGCCGCTGCCTCGCCTGACTGACTGGCCTGGCCCCCTGCTTCGCCCTGTCTCCCTTACTCTGGCCCATCCGGCAAACAGCCTGCTCGTGAGGGGTGAGCCAGGGCACCTGCCTCCTTCTGAAGGCAAAAGCGCTATCTCGGAGTTGTCTCGTCTTCTTGCCAGCCAGCTTTCAGGCGCCATATCGAGAGTGGCCGTTGCTCATATGGCAGGTGGAGGACTGTCAGGCTGGGAAGGATAGCCAGGCTGGGGCGTCGTTGCCGGTCCTCCAACTCCGGGCGTTCCCGGCAGAGCAGACTGTCCTGGCTGAGGAGAGGGAGGCGTAGCTGGCGACTTGACCCAGGCATCGGCCTGCTTGTTGTCGACACGCATCTGATGGCCACAGAGCGTACAGACCAGGAAGGTTCTGGTCATGATAGGAAAGAGAGGAATCCAGAAGAGCGTAAACTTGCGCTGTGAGCGTACCACTTGCTGCTGGGTCGTGCGCTGGCAGCGCTGGCACACTGCTGGAATCCGGCCCATTAACCACTGCTTAGTGCGATAGCCATAAACGATCACATACATACTTAATACCCTCCCTGGTAGATGACAAGCTGTCTTCCAAAGAATAGCAACGTGAAAGTATCTGTACTGCCAATCAGCCAGAACAGCGCCAGCAGCAAAGCCCATCCAAGCTTATCAGGCATCGCCACCGTAATTAATTGCTGCATCAAGCAAGCAGAAACTCGTCATGCCAGTTCCTTACCTGCTCAGCGTACGTCTTTTCACTGCAGCTTATTCCTGCGCTGGCTGCTCCACAGATGCTGAAGCAATCGTGTGGCATCCCGGCCTAGACCTATATCTACTTGCTGGGTTCATGTTACCAGACCGTTGATAAATACGCTGTGATGTTTTTCACTTAACGAGAGGAAAAACATTGATAATGGTAACCATATCTGACTGCTCCTTTCTCTGAAGACTGGCCTTTGAAGCAGCAGCGAAGCCCCGTCAGGCTTTCTGCTGCTACTGTAGGGGAAGAGCAAGCCCTGCACACCAGTATTTCTTGATCGAGGGGAGAAATCTGGAAATGATCAGCGAGCGAGACAGTGAGCAGTATGCGAGCGACTCCCGAGAAAGGAACAAAAAGCGGCCTTCCGCGGGCAAAGAGCGATCAGCTCAAGCTGCGCAGAAGGCCAGTCTTCTGACAGTTGCCTGGCAGGCAGACCGGGCAGAGGCCGTCTGCTCAGTAGTCTTCGAGGATCTCCTGGGCCGCGCGTACTCCCTCGCGGGCTGCGCCTTCCATGAAGCCCTGAAACTCGACCGAGCAATGTTCTCCAGCAAAATGGATCGGCCCCTCGCGCACTCTCTCATACCCGCTGAAGAGCGTATATTGTCCAACGCGCCAGCAAGAGTAGCTGCCGAGTAGGTAGGGGTCGCCTGTTGAATAGCTCAAGGCGGCTCTGCCCGTGTAGTGGACGCTGATACCGGGCAGCAGGTGCTCCAATTGCTGAAGGCAAGAGGCAGCGGCTTGCCTCACGGCCTCCGCGTCGAGTGAGGTTGCGTAAGGAGTTGGAGAGACCAGAGCAGCCCCTCGGCTGCCACTTCTGTAAGAGAGGAGCAGACCGCCTGAGACTCCCTGGCCATAGGAGACATCCCAGAGGGTTTGAAGCTCCAGGTCGGTCACGATGAAGCCATTATGAGGATGGGGCCAGGGGCCTTCCTGATACCAGTACGGCTGGTCGAACTCCAGAAAGAGCTTAGAAACCGTGCCATAGCCAAGCTCGGCGATCGCCTGCTGCTTGAGTGGACTGAAAGCAGCGCGACGATAATCAACCTGTCTGAGTGTACTGAAAGGCAGCGTTAACAGGGCATGCTCGCAACGCACCTCCACAGGCCCCGAAGGCGTGACAAAGGTCAAAACGACCTCCCGCTCGTTCCGCCGCTCGATGACGACCAGACGGTGCTGCAAATGGATGCTTCCCTCGGGGAGGCTACGCGCGATGGCCTGCAGCAGCTGCTCGTTCCCTCCCCGAATCTTACAGCTCTCTAGCTGCGGCCCACCACTGGTAGAACCCCGAGCCAGATCGCGGGGGGCAAACATATAAATCAAGTTGAGAGCGCTCTGCTCGCTGGTATCCAGGCCATAATAGCCGCTGCACATAATATCGAGCAGACGGCCAACAGGAGAACGATGGCCATCCGCCACAAAGCGCTCGATCCAATCGTAAGCGCTCAGATGATCGAAGCGGTAGCCGGCAGCCGTATACTGCCTGTAGGTGGTCACCGGGCCGATCTCCTGCAGCTGCTCTTGCAGCAGGGCGGCAACAGCTTGCAGCGGCTCTATTAGCTCATCTTCGCGATAGTAGCGGTTGAAGAAGTAGATCAGTCTGGGGGCCCGGCCTCGCTCGAGACTGATCGTCGTGAGGCCGAAGCGCCGGATCAACTGGTGCATCAGCTCATGATCAGCGTCGATGAATTCGCCGCAGCCTTCACTGACCGCCCCAGACTGCCAGGTATGGGCATCGGAGCGGATACGCCCACCGATACGGTCGGAAGCCTCATAAAGAGAGCAGGACAGGCCCGCCTCCTGCAGCGTAAGAGCGGCCACCAGGCCGGCGATGCCAGCCCCAACGATTGCAATGCGTGGCATGAGATTGCTCCAGCAGCGATCTATGCTGATGGCAGAGGTCTGCGTAGCATTTGTGGTATTACTCTATCACATAGAGCCACCAGCTGGAGACCGCTGGGAACGCTGGCCTCCGCGCACCAGAACCGCCAGATGGCCGTATCCAATCTAATAATCAGCATACGGAAATAGACGTATACACCAAAGCCTATAACTTTTTTGCTATGAGATGGTATCGAGAGAAAGACCCCTTCTTCATCTTTGCTACACTGTATCATGAAGAAGACGGCCTGATAGAGATAAGAAGATGAACTTGCTCTACTGACCGTACTTCTTCAGAAAGGCCAAAAAAACACTCAAGACTGCGCACCTGCTTCCATGATGGCCCACCTATCTCCCGGGCCTTGCCTTGCCCTGATGGGCCGGCGGAAGTGGCAGCGGCGAGCTGAGACAGGCTCGGAGCCGGGCCAGACCGTCTCTCGGGGCACCAGGGATGGTCGGTATGGTGGGGTGGGGACTCATTGATCCCAATCCCATGTGGGGGACAGGCGGCCATGCCAGAAACGGCGCTCTGCGGGAGGAGCAGGTGAGCAGCCAAAAAGAGTGGATACAGCAGCAGGAGGCTGCTGGTTTGCTGTTTGTCAAGGAAGACGTGGAAAGGGATGGTGTAGACTATGTTGGGTGGAATGCTCAAACGTTCTGGAGCGGTTCTGCTCTCCTGCGCGCTGGTAGCCCTGGTCACGCTCCTGATCTCGCGAGCGAGCGAGGGCACAGCCCACCTGACGTCAACGGTAGCGGCGGCCTCAAAGGCGCCTGCGCTCACCTGCGGGGCCTGGCGTCGCGTCCCTGACGCTGCCGAAGGGGCCTTAGTGGGCGTCACCGCCTTTGCCCCAGACAACGCCTGGATCGTCGGCAGTCAGGGATCGGTGCCTCTCATCGAGCACTGGAACGGCAAAGCCTGGAGCGTCGTGCCCAGCCCGGCCCCGAGCGAGCCAGCCTTGCTCAAGAGCATCTCTGGAAGCGCCCCCGACGATATTTGGGCTGTGGGCAGCACCACCAATACGCCGAATCACACCCTGGTCGAGCACTGGGATGGCAAGAGCTGGAGCATTGTGAGCGACGCCGTTAGCAATGGCCAGCTCAACGGCGTTGTGGCGCTGGCGCGCAACGATGTCTGGGCGGTTGGCACCTCGAACAGCCAGGCTCTGATCGAGCACTGGGATGGCAAGAGCTGGAGCGTGGCCCTGCAAGCCAATCTGGCTGGCCAGGGCGATTCCCTGCTCGCCATCGCGGCCAGCAGCGCGCATGACATCTGGGCGGTCGGAACCAGCCTCAAGGTCAATTACAATTTCCAGGGCTACGGCGTGAATCTGAACATGAGTTCGATGGGCTCCGGCGTCATTGTCCACTGGGACGGTAACAGCTGGAAAGCGGTCAGTGGCCAGGGTCCCTCAACCCAGATGGTCATGCTCAGCGGAGTGGCCGCCCTGGCTCCCGATAACGTCTGGGTAGTGGGCTCCGCCTTCCAGGGCTCTCTGCTCAACGGGATGCGGGCCAAAACGCTGGTTGAGCACTGGAATGGCTCGCAATGGAGCGTCGTACCTAGCTCCGATGCGCCCAATGCCTTCGCCAGCTATCTGACCGGCGTCGCGGCAGTCTCCCCGGGCAATGTCTGGGCCGTGGGCGGCGCCTTCAGCGGCAGCCACTTCAGTGCCCTGCTCGAAAACTGGGACGGCGCCCATTGGAACCTGATCCAGGCCCCCAATGCTGCCGATGGCCGTCAGCATATGCTGCTCGGAGCCGCCGCTGTGCCCAATACGAAGCAGGTCTGGGTCGTTGGTCTGCACGGTACGGTGTTGACCAACTGCGGCTAACACCTCGCACCCCGTCGTTGTACTCTCGGCCCAGGCAGGAGCTGCCGAAGCAGCTTCTCTCCACTACTCTTGGGGGTCAGGGGCCTGCGCCTCTGACCCTATCTTCCTGCTCTGCTTTTTTAACTGCCTGTACCCTTTGTACTCTCATTGCTTTCCTTCAGAGTCTGCGCTAGACTATTGACAGCTCTTGCCGTTGGCAAGGCCAGGACAGGACAGGACGCAGCTCGTCCTGGCAAAGGGAACATGACGGCAACGGGCGGAGTGCGACCAGCTCCGGGCTTCGTCCGTTTTGGTAGTGAAGTCAGATCGAGCCTTCCTCACCCACTCTCGCGAGTGGGTGGCCTGGCGTTGTCGTACGATCCGGTCGAAGAGATTCCCCGCGCTGCCTGGCCGGGTGAGCACCTGGCGAGCAGGTGTTGCCTGCCGGGAGAGAAGCAGGGGGCGGCCACGGGCCGAAGGGGAAGAAGGGGAATCCTGACGACATCGGGTCCGAGGGGGTTTGCATGAAGAAATTACTAGAGGGCCTGGCCGTCCTCCGCGTACTGCGCCATCCCGCTCTGCTACGCTTGTGGCTGGCCCAGGTGATCTATCTGAGTGTGCAGTTCACGGCAAGCTATGCCATGATCGTTCTGATCACCAATGAGACTCACTCGGCGGTCATGGTTGGATTGGTGATCATCGCGCTCAGCCTTCCGCTGGTCCTTTTCGGCGCTCCCGCTGGCGCCCTCGTTGATCGCCTCGATCGTCGCACCGTGCTCTGGGTGAGCAATGTCGTGCGGGCCTTTGCCACCCTCCTCTTTGTGCTCGCTCTCTTGCTGAGTCCTCATCAATATATTTTTATCTATATCCTGGCGTTCTTCTTCTCCCTGGTGGGCCTCTTCTTCTCGCCAGCGGAGGGGGCGATCATTCCGAGCCTGGTGGAAGAAGAGGAATTGCTGCCTGCGCTCTCCCTCTATAATCTGACGCTCAACACCAGTCAGGCGGTTGGTCTCCTCATCCTTGGCCCCCTGATGCTCAACTTGCTGCCTCCGCTCTCTTTATCGCTCTTAGGCACAAAAATAAATCTCATGCCTGTTGAGACCCTCTTCCTGCTCATCTCAGTGCTCTATCTGCTGGCCACCGCACTGACGGCCACCTTGCCACGTCAAAGTCGCTCTGGGCGCCAGAGCGGAGGAGCCAGCCCCTCCTCGTCTCCTGCGGCGCTAGCTGGGGCTGGAGGAGAAGCTGAGCGTACGCATCCCTACGAGGTACTCTCTGAGGAAGCCGGGGCCTTGCTCTCGGGCTGGCAGCGGCTGCGTCGGGACCTGGAAGACGGCTGGCGCCTGGTGCGCAACGATGGGGTCTTGTTGGATGCTCTCTTTCAGTCCTGCTTTGGCGGACTGGTCATGCTCACCATCGCCGAGCTGGCGACAACGTTTGTGCAGCGGCTGCTGGGGCTGCCTGCCAGCAACACCACAGTCATCTTCGCGCCGGCGGGCATTGGTCTGGTAGCTGGCTCGCTGCTGGTGCCAGCGGTGGTGGCCCGCCTTGGCTCGCTGCGCACGATGCTCGTGGGGATGGTCGGGACTGGCCTCGGCATCGCTCTGATCCCCCCTTTGCAGTGGCTGGCGCGCCTCCTGCTTGCTCCCCACTGGGCCACACATCCCCTCTTCCTCCTCGTCCTGGCTGTTCTGACGGCTGCCGTCGGCTTCGGCCTTGATCTGGTGGTGGTGCCGGCCCAGACCCTGATGCAGCAGCGCTCGCCTGACGAGATGCGTGGGCGTGTCCTGGCCCTCTTTCAGGTCCTCTTTAACGGCGGGGCCATTCCGGTCATGCTCTTTATGGGAGCCCTGACCGACTGGCTGGGCATCGTTCCGGTGACGTACCTGCTGGCCTGCTCCTGTCTGCTTACGGCTCTACTGACCGCGGGGCGTGCCCTGACCCGCAACAATCGCAATCGCTTCTCTGGCGGGCCCAGGCAGCAGGCCGAGGCCCAGGAGCGGCTACCAGTACCCTGACCCCTCTCCTCAAGCTCAAGGAATGGGCGGAGCGCTGATAATCTATGGCCCTGCCCGGGGGCAGGCGAGGGCCAGGCAGCTCAGTCGTTGCGGTCTACCTGCCTGCCTGCCGGTCTATCTGCCTGCGCAGTGCTCAGGCCCCGAGTCTGGGGAAGATGGCGCTCGATCCAGCTGTGTATGGCCTCCAGCAGGGCGGGCGTGGCCGGATCGTGCAGGAGGGAGTGGTAGGCGCCAGTCAGTGTGACCACCTCTACGTCGCGACTCCCAATCCTCCGTAGAAATGCCCGTGTGCCACGCTCGCGGGCAATGAAGTCGCAGCTCCCCCGCAGCAGCAAGAGGGGCAGGTGAATGGCTGGGGCCCGGCGCCGGGCGCTGGCCAGCCAGGAGCTGAGCAGGTTGAGAAAGCGCACGCTGACCAGACGCACAAAGAGCGGGTCCTGGCGCAGGCGCTCGTTGAAGGCAGGGTCACGACAGCCCAGCTCTTCCCGCCCGGTGATCGGCATGGCGGGCCGAGTCGGCGCCGTCAGCAGGAGCCGGAGGTAGCGCAGGACCTCGCCGGGCCGTGGGGTAATAGAGGCGCTCAGCACGGGCGAGATGAGGATCAGCCCGCTGACTTCCTGGACATGGGGCAGGTGACTGCTCAGATAGTGAATGGCGATCGAACTCCCCATGCTCTCGCCAAGCAAAATCAGCGGCAAGAAGGGCCAGCAACGGCGGACCCAGGCTATTGTACTGTCAACGTCCTCTAAATAGAGACGGAAGCTGGCGATGTCTCCCCGCCGCCCCTGCGATCGGCCATGACCACGCAAATCCGGGGCGACGATCTGGACCGTGGCTAGCTCAGGGGCCTGGGCCAGGACATCATAATAGCCGCCGTGCCCACCCAGCCCCTGAATGCACAATAGAAGGCAGTTCGGCTGCTCCGTCTTCCAACTATGAACAGAGAGGGCGATTCCATCCCTCGTCGTCAACAGGGCTTCTTGCTCTTCCTTCTTGGCCATGCTCCTTCCGGCGCGCACACACAAAAAGTCAAATGAATGCCGGCGATCAAACCAGCCAGTCAACAACCAGGTCAGCTCTGGGTCAATGACCGTGCCACGCTGCAAAACAATCTCTCAAAGCGCGCGACAGGGACCAGGAGACCGCCGGCCCCGGCCAGGATAAAGAAGCGGCGCCGCTGAGGGCAGACGCCACTCTCTGTATTATAGCCGACGTCCATAGCGACTGACCAGCGTTGTCAGCTGAATCAGACGCCCGTGGACGCGCTCGCCCGCCGGCGCTGGCATCAGTGGCTGCCTGGCCTCCTTGCCAGCGCTGCGGCTTCTGGGCCGGAACTTCAAGATGTTCTGGCGTGAGAAAAGGCGCGTCAATGGCAGCGGAAGCCGCAGATGTGGTGGCGGCAGAGGACGGTAGTCTTCATAGATTTCATG
>NZ_BDGT01000060.1 GCF_001748285.1 Thermogemmatispora onikobensis
GAGGTAGTAGGTGTAGTCGACGAAGTTGAGCCAGGCCAGGCGCGGGCTGGTCCCCCAGTCGTAGAAGGCCAAATGGCAGGTGACGAGCAAGCTCAAGAGCACCACCAGACCAAGGTAGGCCGGCGCCAGCAGCGAGAGCAAGAGCAAACGTAGCAGATGCCCAACGGAGCGACAGGCCTGGACAGAGGTAGCCACAGCAGGCGGAGGAGCCAGCATATTCTGGGGAAAGAGTAAGAGCAGAGTAGTGAAGAGGAGCAGCGAGAGGGCACTGCTTACCCCGCCGATGACCGAGAGCAGCATATCGCCCGCGGCGGCCCCAGTCTGCACCAGGAACGTCACCATCATGCAGGCGCAGAAGCAAAGCAAGAGCAGCGCCACCCCCCGACGATAAGCATAGAGCCAGACCAGGGCCCCAACTGCAAGAAAGAGCAGGGCTGCAAGGGCAGAGACGCCGAACTGGAGAAAAGCATAGGGCAGATAGGCAAGAGAGACACTGTGTGGGAAAAAGACCCAGGCGTCACCCCCCAGGAGCAACACATAGACCAGAGCCAGCACCAGAATCGCCACCAGACGCCCAACTCTCGGAAACGAGCGCGTTGTCCTCGTCATACACTCCCTCTTGAACACCTGAGATCCTTTCAATCACAGTCCGAGTAGTTGATGTAATTCGGGCGGAAGAGGCTGGCATACCTCGATAGCCTGCAGACAGAGGCGAGCGCGTTCGCGATAGAGCAGGCAAATGCTCCAGGCGGCGGTGATCGCCTCGGAGAGGCGGGCGGAGAGAGCGGTGCTGATGGGAGCCTCCTGCTGCAGGGCGAGCAACTCTTCGGGAGAGCAGCCAGCGGAGGCAGCGAGCACCAGCGGGAGCGTCTTTTTCCCACGGCGGAGATCGGACTTTGGCCGGGAGCATGCTGGGGAGGAAGCCAGCAAGGCATGCAGATCGTGACAATCGTTATCGAGCTGGCCCGCGATCCCCAGCAGCTCCCCCAGGCGGGTGAAGAGTTCGCAGAGGGAGGGAGAGGCTCCAGCGACCAGGGCGCCGAGACGGCAGGCCAGGCGCATGAGTGAGCCAGCCTTTGCCGCCGCCAGCGCCAGACAGTCCTCACGTCGAAAGGCGCTCAGCGGCTGGACCTCCGCGAGGAGGTCGCGCTGCTGACCAGCCAGGCAGGCCAGGCTCGCCGCCTGCAGCTCACTCAAGAGCACCAGCGGCTCGCTGGCGGGCGCTTTGGCTTCAGAGGCAACCGTCAGAATGGCTTGCTGAGCCAGAGCCAGCAGGGCAGCAGCCACGTTGATGGCACGTGCCTCGCCCATCGCCTGCAGCAGCGGGGTCTGATCATCATCGACCAGATCGTCAAAGACATCAATGGCGCAGACCAAACACTCTACCGCCAAAGCAGCCCCGGCAGCATAATCCAGCGCGACAGCCGGACCCAGAGAACGCGCGATCAAGAAAGTGAGCAAAGGCCACTTTCCCGCCCGCAGCTCGCCCGGTCCCCACCTCTGAGCTTCAGCACCTGACTCCGCCGCCTGCCAGGCGAGTAACTTGCCCTCCTGGCGCAAAGCCAGGGCTACGTCCTCGCGCAACGGCACAGGTACCTCGGTAAGCAAACGCTCCAGGCGCCCGTAGAGAAAGGCCAGCCCCCCCCCAAAAGCCCTTTCCCAGACAGCCATCTCCCCGTCTTCGCTCATGCTCCCCAACTCACCTCGCTCCCTCGCACCTCCGCCTGCTCCCTTCTCCATCACGGATGCCACCACCACATGGGAGGACCCAGCGACGTACCAAGAGCAAGGTGCGGAATCAACTTCTTCAGCACTTCCAGCACCAGAGGCTCCATGCGCTCGGCAGCGGCTACGCGCTCCAGATCGCTGAAACACGCCTGGCGGAAGTCTTCATCATTATAGAGGCGATGGACAAGCTTACACAACTGCTGTTCTTCCACAGTACACTCCTTCCCTCTCTTCACTTTAGAGAGACTTCCCATGAGAGCACGCCTTTGCATGCTCTGCGTCAGAGCATACCACATATCTAAAAGAAATGCAAGAGCATAGAATATATATATTTAGATGTATCTATGAAACAAAGGGGGAAGAGAGCGGGCACGCAGCGCAGCATATGGTCCCAACGCAATTGACGAACGGGGGCCTTACCGCTAGAATCGAGGAGAGATCTCACGCCAGAATCTCACGCTTGAGCGAGGGCACCACTATCCGAGCAGAAAGAAGATGCATCGTTGGAACCAAAGCGCGGACCAAGAGGAAGTGCTTCCACCTGTCGGGGTGGACCCACTGGGAGTGCTCAGCACTACCCGCTGCGTGGTCGAAGATGGCGAGCATGTCTGGATTAACAGCGAGCAGATCCAGACCCTCAGCGAGCGCTGGGCTGAGCTGATCGGCCCGGCGACAGCTGGCGCCTCTGGACCATCAACCGGCTATGATCGCTACCATTTCTTCGATGGCAGCGAGCGCAGCGTGAACTGGATTCTCTTGCTCGATGCGCTCAATTTCTGCTTCTGGCCAGAGAAAGATCAGCCGCGCTGGAGCATCACCTATCAGGGGGAACACCTCAGCGGCTACTGGGCCGAGGCTGCCGCTCTGACGCGCGCGGTAGAAGAAGGCCGCCCCATCTGGGATGCCGCTTACTTACGCGCTATGAGCCGCGAGGAACTGGCCCTGATCTTCCGCAGCGAGCAGGAGCAGCAAATCCCGCTTTTTGAGGAGCGCCTGACCCACGTTCATGAAGTCGGGCGCGTTCTTTTGGAGCGCTTCGATGGGCAATTCTCTCGGGCTGTGGCTCAGGCCGCCGGCAGCGCGGTGCGCCTGGTGCAGTTGCTCGTCGAGGCTTTCCCGTCCTTCCGCGATGTGGCCCGCTATCGTCAGCGCGAGGTGCGCTTCTTTAAGCGTGCCCAGATCTGCGTCGCCGATCTTCACGCCCTCTTCCGCGGCCAGAGCTGGGGCGCCTTCCACGACCTCGACCAGCTGACGATCTTCGCTGACTACAAGTTACCCCAGCTGCTGCGCCATTTCGGGGTGCTGGAGTATCATCCCACTCTGGCCCAACGGGTCGACCAGCAGGAGCTTCTCCCTGCCGGCAGCGAGGAGGAGGTCGAGATCCGTGCAACTACGGTCTGGGCTTGCGAGCTCCTCCGCCAGGCTCTGGCTGCCCGTGGCCTGCCCATGAAGGCGATCGAGATCGATCAGCAGCTCTGGTTGCTCAGTCAGCGCATACCTGATATGCGACCTTATCATCGGACCCGTACTATCTATTACTAGAAGCATTGTCTAGTAGAAATCTGCACGGAACTTGTTTATCCCTGGAGTAAGATGATTCTGAAGACGCTGTTGGCTGCCCTGCCTTCGCCGCCGCGGGCCATCTACCCCGGTGGCCCTCTCAATGAGACGGCTGCCCTGGAACAGCTTCCTGTCTCTCAGCTGGCCTATGACTCGCGGCGCGTCGAGCCAGGGACGCTCTTTATTGCTGTACCCGGTACGCATACCGATGGCCGCCGCTTCCTGGCCGAGGCCGCCGCCCGCGGCGCAGTGGCCGCCCTCGGCGAGTCGCTGGAGGGCTTCGCCGCCTCTCCTCTTCCTTTGCCCTATATCGAGGTCGCCGAGGTGCGCAGCGCTCTCGCCGATGTGGCCGCCGCTTTCTACGGCTACCCCGCTCGCCAGCTCTGGACAATCGGCGTCACTGGTACCGATGGTAAAACAACTACCTGTAATTTGATCTGTACGATTTTGGAGACCGCTGGCCTGGCGAGCGGACTGATGACAACGGCGAATTTTAAGTTGAAGGGCAAGGAGTGGGAGAATACTACTCGCCAGAGTACACTGGAGGCCCTGGAGATTCAGGCCCTGCTCCGACGCATGCTGGACGCCGGCGTCACCCACGCTGTGATCGAGGCCACCTCTCATGGCCTGGAGCTGGCCCGCGTGCGCGGCTGCGAGTTCGATGTGGGCGTGGTCACCAATATTACGTCGGAGCATCTGGATTTCCACGGCACCGTCGAGAACTACCGCCGGGCCAAGGCTCGCCTCTTCGAGATGCTGGATATCAATCGCCAGAAGACGCTGCCAACCCGCGCCGCCGCTGTGCTGAACCGCGACGATAGCAGCTTTGCGTTCTTGTTGCCTTTCTGCCACGCTCCGGTCCTGGACTACGGGATCGATACGCCCGCGAGTTTCCAGGTGACGGAGCTGGAGCTGGGGGCCACCGGCACGCGCTTTTCCGTCCGCTTCCCTCATGAACGCCAGCCTGTTCCTATGAGCACCCCTCTGGTGGGCCGCTTTAATGTGAGCAATTGCCTGGCAGCCATCGCGGTGACCTATCATCTGGGCCTGAGTCCGTCTCAGATCGCTCAGGGCCTGGCCCGCGCTCGCAGCGTGAGCGGGCGCATGGAGCATGTGGCCGCCGGCCAGCCTTTCTCTGTGATCGTGGACTACGCCCATACGCCCGATAGCCTGCAGAAGGTACTGGCAACGCTCCGCCCTCTGACTCCAGGCCGCTTGCTGCTGGTCTTCGGCTCCGCCGGCGAGCGCGATGTCCAAAAACGCCCGGCTATGGGCGCTGTGGCTGCCCAAATGACGGATTTCTTCGTTATTACTGATGAAGATCCGCGGGAAGAAGATCGCCTGAAAATCCTGCAAGAGATTGCTAAAGGAGCAATAGCTGCCGGAAAGCAGGAGGGCCGCGATTTTCTGTGCATCGCGGATCGCCGGACGGCGATCGCTACCGCTCTGGCCGCCGCGCGCCCAGGCGATACGGTGCTGCTAGCTGGCAAGGGCCATGAGCAAAGCATTATTATGGGTCGCGAGAAGCTGCCCTGGAATGAGCGACAGGTGGCACTCGAAGAGCTGCAACGGCTCGGTTATGACGGCAGTAGCTCAACTCTCTAGCCGTTTATCGTATCTCTCAGCAATGGAGTGCGTCTGTGCTCGTAATCGATGCGATAGTCGATGTGATAAGCGTATGTTTTTTACTTTCTGCTTCTTTTACCAGGACAGACAGAGCCAATCACTGCAGAAAAATCATGCGGGTGGAGAGAGATCAGCAGGCCTCGCTTGAGCCACGGCTAGCCAGCATGGTGTCCGGGCCTCTTTTCGCCCCGGGGGAGTAAATCGTATGGGACTACCAGCTATTCCTGATGCCTATCTGGTGCCGGTTATTCTGATTCTGACGTTTGTGGCCTCGGCACTGCTCAGCCTGATTTTCTGCGGTATCGCCAGGCTGCTCTTTCCAAAGTTCCGCAGCGGCGAGCACAAACCTGGCCACCACCGTTCCGACCTGCGCTCGGACCTGCCCGCCAGCGGACGCGAGATTAAGACCATTGAGCTACCCCTGGTCGGCGGGCCTTCGTTTACGCTGGCCATGTTGATCACGGGCCTGGTCGCTGGCTATCTGCTCTTCCATTCTGGTGAGCAGTGGACACTCCTACTGATCGGCCTGGGCGCCACGCTCGGTTTTATGCTGATCGGCCTGGTCGATGACTGGCACAAGGTCTATAGCAAGGAAGGTCTCTCAGAACGGGCGAAGTTCACGAGCTTGTTTGTGCTGTCGGTGGCCGCAGGAGCTTGCTATTTCTTCCTGACGCCAAAGGGGCCGGAGTCCTACAGTCCCTATATTGGACTCCCCATTATCGGCCATTTGATCTGCCCAAACGCCAGTCCGGAGATGAGCGCTTGTGCGCTGCATCCGGGCGAGCTGGCTTACTATGCCTGGCTGGTCTTCCTGGTGTTGATGACCGGCGTGACCGGGAGTGTGACCTCTCTGGCAGTGGATTTTAGCGATGGACTGGATGGGCTGGCTGGTGGCCTGGTCTTTAGTGCGGCGCTGGCCTTCGGCATCGTGACCACCGGCATTATTGACCGCCCCGAGGGCCAGGTGGTCGAGGTGCTCTCTCTACTCTGCGCCGGCAGTACGCTTGGCTATCTTCCCTGGAACTGGCCGTCGGCCTGGGCCGCACGCGGACGGCGCAGTAGCGCTAAACGCCTGGCTCAGATCTATATGGGCGATAGTGGGGCCTTGGCCCTGGGCGGCTTGCTGGCGATGATTGCTATTTTCGATCGCCAGGAGACGCTGCTCTTCCTGGTGGGCGCTGCCTTCGTCCTGGAGGGCCTCTCGGCTCTCTCAGCCCGGGTGATTACACGCTTTTATCGCCGTCAGCTCCATATACTGCGTTTCGCCAGTACGCGCGAGTTTATCCCTCATACGGAGTTTCCCCGCCCTTTCCTGGCCACGCCGCTGCATCACCATTTCGATCTGCTGGGCTGGGATCGACGCCGCCTGGTCTATGGCGCCTGGGCCCTGGGCGCTTGCTTCGCTGTGCTTGGGGTGATGGTCGGTCTGGCACCTGAAACCTGGCAGCGCTACCTGGGTCGTATCCTGGTTTTGCTCCTGGCCTGGATCGTCTGGTCCAGCGGTTCGTGGACCCGGCGCTACTTCGTGGGAAAGCATCCCCCTGAGCGTTCGCGCCGCCGCCGCCTGGCTCTCTACTATGGCTTCCCCTATCGCATTATGGGCATCCCGCTCTACCACCTGGTGGAGGTGATCGAGGCCAGCGAGGATGTCATCGAGACGCCAGCTGAGGAGTTGGCGCTCTGGCAGCGGATGACGATCTTCGATGCTCGCGCTATGCTCGGCCTCTATTGCTACCGCGCCGGCTACTATCCCGCGGCTCTGGCACAATGGACCAGGATTCCCGCCGGCAATCGGGCCCTGCGTCCGGCTATCGCTCGCTTGCTGGAGGAATTGGACAGTCGCCTGGCGCTGGAGAAGCAGGAGACGCAGCCAATTAAGCGAGAAGATTTGCTGAGGCATCAGGAGCCACCGCTGATCACGGGGAATCTAGGCCCGGCAGATGTGCCTAATCCGCATGAGCCGGTGAGCGGTACGGAAGCGGAGGCTGTGCAGGAATCCTGGCCGCTGCCGATGAGTACGTCGGTTGAGGAGACCGCGGAGCGTCAGTCAACCTCGGGAGGTGAGAGACTGTCACCAGAGATGCATTCACGTGACCATCGCCTGGAAACCTCCCATAACGGCCATAGCGCACCAGATGCACGACGCCTGGCAGCGACAACAGATGCGGGAGGGCGAGAACAGGTCTCGATAGGGAGCGGCAAGACCGCCAGCACGCAGAGACACTCTCGCTCGCCGTTGGGCTGGCTGCAGCGTTTCTTGCACCGCGGTGCACGTTCCAGCCACCCTTCGCAGCAGCATCTCTAGTACGGTAAGTCAGGCCGCTCCAGTCTGTTCTGCTGCTGCCTGATCCAGCCAGCGCAGCCATTGTCGAGGGATGGCATCCCAGCCCAGGCTCTCACCGGACCTCGGCGATGGCTGCGCTGCGCTTTGAGTGTCGCCAGGGTGCCAACCCCGCCTTTCTGGCTCAGGAAGCTTCTGAGGTGGGGTCGGCTTGCTCTTCAAGGGCCATGAGCGCTGTTGTTGTGCCAGCCAGAGCGTCGGCCTGCTCTCCCTCCTCAGAGAGGAGGCTTTCAAGGCGCTGCTGGAGAGCACGCCGGGCGGGATGCCCAAGACGCTGATCAAGGAGGAGGGCCTGTGTCCAATGTTTCTGCGCCAGGGCACGCTGGTCCTGGGCCGAGGCCAGGTCTCCCAGCCCCTCATGAATAGCGCTGATTTCCAGCGGGGTTCCTAGCTCGGTTGCGAGCGCCAGCGCCTCCTCGTAGTAGGTGCGCGCTTCACTAAAAGCCCTTAGCAGGCGTGCTGTATCGCCCAGGCCGCGCAGAGCCTGGACTGTCAGGGGACGTGCCTCTTGCTCTCGGGCCAGAGAGAGGGCTTGCTCAAAATATTCGCCGGCTTCGTGAAGAGCGCCCTCGGCGAGTACCAGGCTGCCCAGGGCGGTGAGAGCCTGCGCCTGATCGACACGGTTGCCCAGGCTGGTGAAGATGGTCAGGGCTTTCTCGTAGAAGCTGCGAGCCGCTCCCCAATCGCCAAGCGCGCGGCGTACTTCACCTCTGAGGCGAAGGGCCAGCCCTTCACCAGGGCGCATGCTCTGCTCCTGAAAGATCTCCAAAGCCAGTGCGCTGGCTTGATCGGCTTCATCGAGGTGCGCGTGCTCCAGAGCAAGTTGGGCCTGCTGCGCCAAAGCCCAGGCGCTGCCTGTGCGCAGTCCCTGAGAGGTGAAGAGGCGCTGGGCCTCCTCACAGGCAGCCTGCGCCTCGCGATAGTTGGCAAGGGCCTGCCAGATCCGGCTGCACTCCAGCCAGGCCCAGGCGCCTCCTTCCTGGTCGCCACTGCTCCCCAACTCCGTCAGGGCCTGGCGACAGCGGGAAAGGGCTTCGCGGTAGCACCCGGAGCGACGCAGGACTGAGCTTTGTACCAGGGAGGCCCAGCCTTGCCCTTTGGAATTGCCCCCTCGCTCGAAACTCACTAGCGTCTGCTCCGCATAGGCGGCTGCCTGGCGAAGGTTGCCTTCGTCACAGGCCAGCATGGCTAGCTCGTAGAAGGTCCAGGCAGCCTCTTCTTGCTGATTTTGCTCCTGATGCAGCTGCAGGCTGCGCTTCAGGCAGGCTACGGCCTCGGTATAGTTGCCGAGCTGACGGAGAATGGCCCCCAGGCAACATTGAATCTGCCCCTCGCCCGCTTTGTCTTCAAGGCGTACGGCATAAGAGCCGGCGCGACGCAGAATGGCCAGCAGTTGGAGGGCATAACCACGTCCAGACAAGGCCCAGGAGGCCCGTACTGCCGTGCGTACCGCTTCTTCTAGCTCCTCAGCCCCTACAAGGTGCTCAAAGGCGGCAAACCACTCCTCGGGACTGGGATGGGGTAGCCCCAGGTAATAGGCCGCGACTACCCGATGCACGCGGCGACGCTCTTCAGCAGGAAGGTAGGAGAGGGCAAAGTTGCGGACCTGCGGGTGAATGCTGTAGGTCCTTCCATCGAAACTCATAAATGAAGCGTGCACCAGCTCATCACGGGCCGCTCGCCAGTTGGCGGCCAGCTCGGCGGGAATCACCGCGCCAGCTCCGCAAGGCTCGCCCGCCGTCCTTCCCTGCTCTCCCAGCCACTGGGCAGCCAGCAGGGCCGGGGGCGCCGGCGCGGGATCGCACGTTGGTCTGTCTGAACGATGGGGAGCGACCAGCATGGTGATCTGATTGGCGCTGAAGGGCAGACGAAAAGCAGAGAGATAGGAGAGGAGCAGGCGCGCTGCGGGCGAGAGGCGCAGATAGGCCACCTCCAGAGCGGCCCAGATCCCCGCCAGGGGCGTCTCTCGCAGCTCATCACGGATCTCTTCGAGCGAGCGCGTGGCAGCTTCAGGCGTAAAGACCTTGCCGCCGATGGAGTGAGCAGAACCAAAGATGAGCTCGGCTCCCAGCGGATGGCCATCCAGAAGCGTGCAGATCTCGTGCAGAATCTCTTGCTGGACTGGATCGTCCAGGTGAATGCGCTTGTCCAGGCCGCTCTGGGCCGCCAGCTCGCTAAAGAGGCGGAGCAGGTCTTCACGGGTCATCTTGCCGATAGGATACTCGTACCAGCGCCAGGCGGCCCCTTCCTGCAGACCAAGGGTGGCGGGATGGGAGAGCGAGGTCAAGAGCACCACAACCCGCTCGGGCAGCTCGCTGAGGAAGCGCAACCAGAGCTTTGACTCGGTCGGATCAGTCACTTCCTCAAAGCTATCGATGAGCAGCAAGCAGGGCAGTTCGCGATCGGTGCGGGCATGCAAGGCATTAAGCAGATGACGTGCTCGCTGACGCAGATCCGGGATCAGCAGTAAGCGGCTGGCCAGGCCAGGGAAGGCATGAGCCATCTCGACTACAGCCTCGGCGAAGGTTTTCCCTCCCTGCAGCGAAATGCCAATGATGCCCCCGATGCCCGGGAACTTGTCGCGGTTGCGCCGCGCCACCTCGAAAGCCAGGGCGCTTTTGCCGATACCGACCGGACCAGTCAGGACGATCTGACGCAGACGCGAGCGCGGTTGTTGCCCGCGTAGGTTGGGGAGTTCTTCTTCAGCCTGGGCCGCCGCCGTAATGAGCTGCGTCAGCTCACTCAGCTCGCGCTCACGGCCAACGAAGCAGGTGGGAACGGGAAAGTTCGCCAGGAAGAGATCTCGCTCCTCTGTCTCTTCCTCCTGGGCCAGTAGAGGCACCGGGTCCTCACAGCCCGGACTGGCATGCCGATAGAGAACCGGGATGAACCAGCCACTGTGATGCGGGGAAAGCAAAGCATGGCGAGCGCGGGAAAGGGCTTCCTCCAGGGTGCGCCCGCTCGCCAGGGCCTCGTAGAAATGATAGATGAAGACCGGACTGAGGTTGTCCTGGAGCGAGAAGGGCATCGCCACGACCGCCGGGATCTGAGCCGTGACGAGGGCCGTGGCCAGCGAGCTGTCCAGCGCCACCTGCCGCTGACGGGAGCGCTCGCGCTCCAGACGCGCCGTTTCGCAGGCTGCCAACACCACCAGGCGCACATCGCTGGTGACAAGCAGTTCACGCAGCGAGTGCGTATCGATGTAGCAGCGCTTCCCCTGCTCATCGCAGAAGCAGAGATAGGTTTGGGCACTGACGCGCGCCAGCGAGGCACCGCAGGCTTGACAGCGCCGCTCGTCAGGCTCATTGAAGGCCCCACATTCCTCGCGTGGACAGACCCGCCCATAGTCTCCGTGACCATCAAAGTGGACCACGTAGCAGGGAGTTTGCACCTCGCTGTCGTCCAGGACGCCAGCACCGCCATAGGCATTGAGATAACGCACCAGCTCGCTAAAGGTGCACGGCTCCAGACGATTAAGAACCAATTGGCCGCTCTCCACGAGACGCTCCAGACCACGACGCAAGGCCTCGTAGCTGCGCTCGGTCTCCAGCGGCTCCCCGTCAATAGGAGCCGCTCCAATGTAAAGGACACGCAAAGGTGGATGCACAGGGAGTTCACAACCTCCTGGCCCATCGGGACGCAGGAGGATGCGGGTCAGGGTAAAGACGCCTGTGGCCACCAGGAAATAGTCCCCGTTGTGCAGTAGCTCCCAGGGATAGGGAATGAACTCATCACAGCCGGGGGCAAAGCTAAGGGTGAGCGCTACCGTGCCACGACGACGGAGGGTGCGCTGAATCACGCTCTGTAGCAGGCCACCCACGGATTCAGCCCGCTCACGAACACCAGCGGGGAGAGCGCTCGCCCGTCCTGACCTGCCAGGCTGCTTGCCACAGAGGGCCGCAAAGAGCCGCTCGCCGATTTCGCGTTGCCCCTGCCCATCAATCCCCTGGCGATCGAGGCGCTTACGTAGCATGGTAAGGGAGCGTGAAGTAAACGGGGGAACGAAGTCGCCGCTGACACTCTTCCCAGACCAGCTGTCTCGGACCTCCACGGAAAAGCCGCCCTCAGCGCGGGTGCGAAAGAGTATGTTTAGTGTCTCACCCATCTGTGCGGTCACTCTTCTCTTCCAGAATGGCAGCGCGCTTTACTACGCGGACTTTTTAGAGAAGGACTTGAGCCATTATAAAAGTACTCGCTTCAATCTTAAAGTATAGCACCAGAAAGCAGCATAAGAAAGACGAGGTCGATGGCGCCAGGCCCCACCAGGGATCTCCTGTAGAAGGAGCAAGCCCGTGCCCAGCAAGGATCAGGGCAGTTGAGACCACCTGTCCCCCCCACCTATGCTCTTTCAGGCCCCTTACCAGGGACAGATCGGGGACAGTCCAGCCCCCGCTTTCACTCCATTCCGCCCCTGCCTCAACAGCCCTGCTCAGAGAGCCAGGACCAGCGCGGCGGGTCGCTCGCACCTCGCCAGAGGTTGGAACAGCCGGCAACCCAGGCCCGGCGCCTACCACACCACATGGCTACTCGCCCCAGAGGAGTTCAATCTTGCCGAAACGCACTACATCACCTACCTGGACGCCCGCTTCTTCTAAAGCACGAGTTACCCCCATCTTCTCTAGAGTCACTTGCAGACGATCCATGCTTTCTTTGCTATCGAGGCGCGTCATGCTAACAACTCGTTCGACCCGCTTGCCTCGTACCACGAAGACCCCGTCCTCCTTACTAATGGTAAAGGCATCTTCAGGGAGCGGGCGCAAGACAGGACCCTGCACGGGAAGCTCCACAGCCAGCGTCTGCTGCTGCTGCTCCTCGCGCTTGATCTCCTCCAGGCGTCGCGCCACAGCTTGCATCAGCTCGGTCGTTCCCTGATGGGCCGCTGCCGAAATGGCAAAGGCAGGATAGCCGGCATCTTCCAGTCGCTTCTTGAGGGCCGGCCAGCGCTCCCGCGCCTGGGGCAGATCCATTTTGTTGAGCACCACGATCTGCGGGCGGCGTGCCAGCTGGCGATCGTAGCTCTCCAGCTCGCGGTTAATAGCCAGGAAGTTCTCCCAGGGATCGTTTTCGACTGCACCATCAAGCAGATGGATGAGGAGGCGCGTACGCTGGATATGGCGCAAGAACTCCAGTCCCAGGCCCGCCCCCTGGGCCGCTCCCTCGATCAGGCCCGGGATATCGGCCAGCACAAAGCTCTGCAGGTCGGCACTGCCGGCCTGACCCAGCTGGACCACGCCTAGATTCGGCGTTAGCGTGGTAAAGGGATAATCGGCGATTTTGGGCCGGGCCGCCGTCACGACCGAAAGCAGCGTCGATTTGCCCGCATTTGGATAACCAACCAGCCCGACATCGGCAATCAGTCGCAGCTCCAGCACGAGCCAGCGCTCCTCACCCGGCTCGCCGTTCTGGGCCTCGCGCGGCGCCTGATTTGTCGGGGTAGCAAAATGAACGTTGCCCAGGCCGCCACGCCCGCCACGCGCCACCACCACCCGCTGCCCATCCTCTACCAGGTCTGCCAACAGCTCTCTGGTCTCGGCATCCCTGACCAGGGTGCCACGGGGCACAATCAGCTCGATATCTTCGCCGCTGGCACCGTGCATACGCTGCCGCCTGCCAGGTTGCCCGTTACCAGCTTTGAAATGCTGATGATAACGATATTCAATTAAGGTATTGACCGCCGCGCTGGCCCGCAGATAGACGCTCCCTCCCCGCCCACCATCGCCTCCGTCTGGCCCCCCACGCGGCACATACTTCTCACGGCGAAAATGGATCGCTCCGCTGCCCCCATCCCCAGCTTTGACAAAGATCTTGACTTGATCGTAGAACATAGATCTCATCCTGCAACAGCACAGGCATTGCCTTGCTTGCCTTCGCCTTGGGTTATAACGCAGTGCTATACTATAGCACAAAGCGCATTGCAGGAAAAGGGGGACCAGGCCGGCCCCCTGTCTGTTCAATCCGTCACTCCCCCACAAACAAGCCAGCGCCAGACTCGCGGTCGCCCTTCGAGTCTGGCGCTGCTTGCTGCTATCTCTCAGAAGATTCACGGCGTCAGGGCCGCCCCTGTACCGCCTGAGAGTCAGGCCATGCCGTCCTCACTCATCAGCGGAGTATCGACCAGATGCTGTGAGATAAACCAAACATGCATCTCATGCATACGAAGAATATCGGACATCAACATATCGTTGGTGCCATAATCTTTCAGCTGCTCCGTCAGCTCGATCCCCTGGCGCAGGCCCTGAATCACCGTGCGATGGGCCTCCAGCAGGCGGGCCAGCATGGAGGGAACGCTCTCGGCCCCACTGGGTGGGCGCTCAATTCGTGTGCGCTCGACGACCTCGAAAGGCATGCCGAGGGCCACGCCTCCCAGCATCTGGATACGCTCCCCGATCAGGTCAACGGTCTGCAGGATCTCCTCAGCATGCTTATCGAAGAGCAGATGAAGCTGATAGAAAGTAGGACCGGCCACCTGCCAGTGATGTTTCTTGTAGAGATGATAGAGCGTGATAGTATCGGCCAGCAGCTGATTGAGCATGTTAATGCTCTGCTTGCGTGCCTCCTCGGGCAGCTCAATCGGGAGCTGGCGCACCTGTTGGGGCGTCTGTATCTCGTACATGCGCTGCTTCAGGCGTGGCTGACCCTCAAACGCAGTCTTGCCAGTAGTATGCGTGCGCGTCGTCATATGCCCAACCTTTCCTTTCCTGATCCTCAAGCTCAGGCGTTCGCTCACAACGTCAGTAATTACTCTCCAGAGAGGATACGCGCCAGCAGCCTACCTGGTTTCAGCTCTTCGCTGCCAGCAGCACGGTCCCCCTGAAAGCAAGACGCCCGCCGTCAGGGGAGCAGGTATGGAAGGGAGTCAGCTGGCTGGCTGCTGTCCCGCCCTGCAGAGATTGCTTTCCCCTGAATGGCGGACGGACGTGGCGGTCTGCGACCTCGGCCTGGAGCTATAGGGAGTGTTCTTCTCTTCTCGCTCAGTCAAGGGCCGCTACCGGGACCGCTTCGCGACTGCCAGCTCGCTCAGGATAGAGGATCAGGCGGGCGCCGCGCTGGAAAGTGAGGTAGGCCCAGGCCCATTGGAAGAGGACCAGAACGCGGTTGCGGAAGCCGATCAGGTAGAAAATGTGGACGGTCAGCCACAATATCCAGGCCAGGAAGCCTGTCAGGCGCAACCGACCGATCTGCAGCAGGCCCCAGGCCCGTCCCACGGTGGCCAGGTTTCCCTTGTTGACATAGTGGAAAGGCGCCGGCTCTCGACCGGCCAGGCGCTGGAGAATGGCCCGCGCTACGTAGCGGCCCTCCTGCATGGCAACCGGCGCGAGACCGGGCAGAGGCTGCCCCTTCTCTTCGAGATGAGCCGTATCGCCAATGACAAAGATCTCGGGATGGCCCGGCACGCTGAGATCGGGATTCACCTTGACGCGCCCGGCTCGATCAACCTCGGCCTGGAGCCAACGCCCCGCTGGAGAGGCTTCCACACCAGCCGTCCAAATGATTGTCTTGGCCGGTAGATACTCCCCCCCGATCACAACGCCGTTCTCGTCGACAGCCTCCACCGGCGCGGAGGTGCGCACTTCGACGCCCAAACGGTTGAGAGCGCGGCGGGCCTTCTCGGCCAGCTCCGGCGGGAAGGAGAGCAGGATACGCGGAGCCGCCTCGACCAGGATGATGCGCGCCGAGTGGGGATTGATAGTGCGAAAGTCAGAAGCCAGAGCTTTATGGGCCAGCTCGGCAATGGCTCCCGCCATTTCAACGCCTGTAGGGCCTGCCCCTACCAGCACAAAGGTCAACAGGGCCCGTTGTCGATCGGGATCGCTTTCCATCTCGGCGGCCTCAAAGGCAAGCAGAATCTGGCGACGCAGGCGTGTGGCATCCTCCAGCGTCTTCAAGCCGGGAGCGTAGCGGGCCCACTCTCGATGGCCAAAGTAGTTCTGACCCGCCCCCGTCGCGATGATGAGATAATCGTAGGGAACGCTGCGCTCTCCTCGCTCGTCCAGGAGCACCCGCTTCCCCACCGTGTCAACACCAGTTACCTCGGCCAGCAGCACGCGGGTATTTTTGTTGCGCCTGAGCACATGCCTGATGGGAGCACTGATGTCAGCAGGCGAGAGGGCGGCTGTGGCAACCTGATAGAGCAACGGCTGAAAGAGATGATGGTTCGTGCGATCTATGACGGTAACTCTGACAGGAGCTTTTCCCAAGGCCCGCGCCGCCTGCAGTCCACCAAAGCCTCCCCCGACAATGACGACGTGCGGGAGATGCTCCTGCCCTCTATGAGAACCTCGCCAGTCTTCCCCTGTCAGGGCAGCAGGGTATTCCGGCTGGATAGGATCGTTCGTTCGTTTCGGCATGGCAGTTTTCCCTTTTCTCCCGAGGGAGAACAAAACGACGATGACAAGCTCTACGCTCCATCGTCGCTCTCTGACACGGTCTGATATCTACCCAGGGCAGACTCGCTTGCCCTGCTCTCGCGTAACCTCTCATCAGCAGCAGAGGACCTCGTTGCCTCTCCCTAAAAAAGAAAACACACTGATTCCCTGCCTGCATTCCAACCAGGACCTCCACAAGACAAGCCCCAGGCAGATGAGAGATGAGCGGCCCACCCGCCCCGCCAGGCCGGACTTTGTGAGCGACTGCGCGGCACTTAGAGGCGGCGTCTCCAGACTGTGGCCAGCGCCAGCGGCTCCGGCCAGATGAGGGAGCGGCGCCCTTCGTCCTGTTGGTGCGGAGCGAATTCAAAAGGCATGGGCAGCTCCGGCAGATGGGTGCCCGGCACAGCGCTGAGCTGGAGCGCCAGCTGTTCAAATTGGCCATAGGAGAGCGGTGTGACACCACTCCAGAGCTTCTGGCCTAGCACACGCACCGCCGGCTCGATCCGGTCGTCAAGCTGGGCATCGCTGACCACGTTGAGCTTGTCATTCCAGAGGGCAAACATGGCCCCTAACAGATGCGGGTCATCTGGCGCCAGGTTCAAATGGGGATTGGACAGATCAAAGATGAAGGGCTGCCAGCGCGTGTAGAGCGTTTTGGTGTCCAGATAGTCGTGATAGTAGCCGGCGCGCGGCACGATGTAGAGCAGATTGTCATTCATGTTGATCACCTGAAAGCCCTCACGCACCATCTGCACCGGATTGGCCCAGCGATTGTTCCAGACGTCCAGGACAATATTGCGAGCAATCGCTACGCGGCTTTTCATGAGCGAGAGACTGCCCCACATGCGCACCGTTTTGCCCTTGCTACTGATAAAGGCCGCCAGACGGTTGACGAAAGAGCGATAGCGATCGGCATCATTGAGCGCATACTCATCAGCTCCGATATGCACCTGGCTGCTGGAGAACCAGGGGAGGAACTCACTCCAGAGATCCTCGACGAAGCGCATAGTAGCAGGATTGGCAAGATTGAGAAATTCTTTAGAAGCGTGGGGACTGGCCAGATCGGGACGGTATTGGGTCAGGGCCAGATCGTGAGCCGGGGTATCAATTTCGGGAATAATGGTAACAGCATGCGCCTGGGCCAGCGCCTGCAAGGAGGCCATGTCTGTCCAGCTATAGGCCCCATCACGCGCTGCCAGGCCGGGAAAGCGCGCGCTCTGGAGTCGGAAGGCCGCATACTGTCGTCGCCAGTCAGTTCGCTCACCAGCACCTGGGGCGTTGTCATTGAGGTGAAGCTGGAATTCGTTCATCTTAAACCACGAGAGGAGTCGCACATAGTCCTCTAGCAAGGCAGGAGAAAAGTAGCGCCGTCCCACGTCCAGCATGAAACCCCGTACGGGGTAACGGGGATAATCACGCGCCAGACCTCGTGCCAGCTGGCTTTTAACAGGGTCTTGCATGAGCATCTGCAGCACCGTGCGCGTGCCGTAGAACACCCCCGTCTCAGTGTGGGCGCTGATCGTCAGACTATCGGCGATCAACAGCACATAGCCCTCGCTGCCAATCCTCGCATCATCATTCTTCAATGTAAGTAAGAGATCGCCGCTGCCAGGGGCCTCCTGTGTAATGATGGGCAACCGCAGGCCGGAGACGGCCTGCAAATCTTGCTGAAAGACCGCGGCTGTAGCGCGCAGGCGGCTTGCTGAAGAAGGATCGAGCACGATGCGTGCCCCGGAGGTCAAAGTAAAGGTCCCCAGGCCCCCATGCCATTCGCGCAGCGTTGGGATCACCAGGGGAGGAGGATTGACAGAGGTCGGCAAGGAGGCCAGAAAAATCACCAGGCGGGCCCCCACCAGGAAGAGGCCCAGGAGGGCCAGCAGCAAAGCACCAGTCAGGCGCCAGGTCAGGCGCCAGTGGACTGGAGGCCATCCTTTCTTAAAGAAGGCCAACTGAGGCAAAATCACGAGTAAGCTCTCCGCGCAGTCACCAGGATAGTTCGTGTTCCATTGTAGTACCTGCCGTCCGCTTTTACTAGTAGGGCAAGCTGATTAGCCGAATCGTACCATATTATCCCTTTTCCTGATGGGAGCTGAGAGCCTGAGCCAGGGCAGAAGAAGAAGAAGAGGCGGAGGAGGGACCAGACAAAGAGTGGGTCCGAGAGAAAGGCTTCCCCAAACCATGATCAGGAAGACTCTTGCCCTCGGACCCAGGTCAGAACAGTATAGATGATGGATCGACCCGACCGATCTACTCAGCGATCGGCTCGAGCTTGACGCCGATGCGCTCGCGCTTCAACTCATAGAGATTCGGCTGGCGCAAGGCCCAGTAGAAATGGTCCCAGTACTCGCCGGCCTCAGCGCCACGTGGGACCTGGATAATCACCGGACCATAGAACCCCACCTGCGAGCCTTCCAGGGCAATGGTTGGCACGCCAAAGGCGTGGTAGCGCTCAACCGCTTCCTGGTGATCAGCCTCTACCTCACGGATCGTTGACTCGTCAGCCAGCGCCTCATCAACCAGACCCGCATTCAAGCCGGCCCGCTCCAGCGCGGCGCGCACGCCAGCCGCCTCAGAGACACTCTCGCGGCGACCATGCTGGGCCGCACCCAGCGCCAGATAATAACGTTCTACGCCTTCATTGCCCTCGCGACGCCGCACCAGAGCCAGCGTGCGCAGGCCAGCCCAACCGTGATCTTCATAGTTCGGCTGCGCTCCCTCCTTGCGATTGACCAGCTCCAGGCTGAAGAAGCGCCAGGTCACAGCCACCGGGCGAACCTGGCGCACCTCGCGCATCCAGAGCGCCGTACGCCAGGCCAGCGGGCAAAGCGGATCAAAATGGAAGTTCACCTTAATGGGAATGGCAGATTCTTGCTGAGCCATAGGACGACAAAGACTCCTCTAGCCAATGGGTAAAGTAAAACAGTGGTGTTGCAAGAGGCACCAGAGAACGAAATGACTGTTATCACCATACAATCTGGAGCACAGGCCTGTCAAGGCAAGGGAGGGCGCGACAAAGCGACACAGCAGAGCCCAGGCCCCAGCCCTTGCTTCCGGCCCGACCGCGCCTGCTTTGCCAATGGTCAGTCACCTATTTACCAGAGCCGCCGTTTATGAGATACTGCAGAAGGCAAACATCCCTAGCATCCCTAGGAACTCAGGAGGGACAGGAAATCATGCCAGGACAGATCAAAAGCCCCGTCCGCACGCTCGGCGTCTTGACCGGCGGGGGCGATGTGCCGGGGCTAAACGCCGCCATCAAAGCACTGGTCTACCGGGCGGAGACGCTGGGGATCAGCGTCATCGGACTCCGCTACGGCTGGAGGGGCATCACCTTCCTTAACCGCAATCGCCCACGCGAGGAGCAGATCTTTCGCGCCGAAGACCCGCAAACCTGGGACGATCACTACTTGCTGCCGCTTCATCGGCTCAATACCCGCACGATCGATCGCCAGGGCGGAACGATCCTGCTCTCAACGCGCACTAATCCCGCGCGCGTGCGCGTGAGCGAGCTGCCCGAGCATCTCAAGCACCGCGGTGAGGGACGCGCCCCGCAGGAGTATCTGGATCTGACCGATGAGGTTCTGGCCAATATTGAGTTTCTAGGCCTGGACGGCCTGGTCGTCATCGGCGGCGATGACACACTGAGCTACGGGGCTGTGCTTGGGGCAAAGGGAGTCCCGGTTTGGGGCATCCCGAAGACCATGGACAACGATGTTCCTGGCACTGATTACTGCATCGGCTTCCAGACGGCTATCAACCGCGCAAGCGAGTTCATCGGGCGCCTGCGCTCAACCCTCGGCTCCCACAGCGAGACAGCACTCTTCCGCCTCTTTGGACGCGATGCCGGTTTCACCGCCCTGGAAACGGCCATCGTGACCTGGGCCGACCGCCTGCTGATCCCGGAGGTGCCGGCCAATATCGATCACCTGGCCGAGCTGGTTGCCAACGACCGGCGCAATAATCCTAACCACTATTCGATCGTTGTGCTCTCCGAGGGGGCTAATCTGGGCATTCCCGTACCGGAGATCGGTCCGGCGGATGCCTATGGTCATCGCAAGAAGGCTAACGTGGCCGAGTTCCTGGCCGGCCAGCTGGGCGAGCGCCTGCCAGGCGTGCGCTTCTTGCCGATCGATCTGACGTATATTCTGCGCAGCGGCGAGCCAGATGTCTACGATCGCCACATGGCCATCTATTTCGCCAATATGGTCATGAGCCTGGTGGAGCAGGGCATTCACGGCGCGATGGCCGGCCACCGCGAGGGCAAGATCATCTACACCGATCTCCCTGGGAAAGATAAGCCGCCACGGCGCGTCAATCCCGATGACTACCATCCAACTCGCTATCGCCCGCGCTTTGAGCAGATCACTGGTCCGTATATGCCATTGTGAGACCAGCAGCATCTTCACCCTGGCCGGGATAGTACCCGGCACAGAGCGGGCGAGCAGATCCCGCGACCTAAGAGAGTGGGGCGTGGAGTGGCAGGGCGCTCTTCCTATCCTCTCAGCAGTAACGTAGGGGATCGGTGAGGTGTAGACAGGCGCACAGCGTCGGCGTTGCCGTTGACAACAGCAAAGAGGCGGCTTCGCCGATCCCTCTTCGTAAGCCAGCAAGCGCCAGGCTTCTTTTTCTCTCATCTCTTCTCAGCGCCTGGCTTTCCAGCGGGCCTAAAATACGAGGCCCTCATCCCTCGCACGAGCTGGCTGGCTCGCCCGGCTGCCCAATTGGAAGCAAAGGCGGCTGCTCTTCTTTTTGCCATCCCGCCCGGGCAGAGGAGCTTGCCTTTTTCTCCACAGCACTGCACTGCCTCACGCAGCTAGAGTACTGGCCCTGGCAACGGCCACCGGGGTTGATGAGGACTACCCTCCGCGCAGGCCCAGGACGTCCTGGACAGGGGAGGGGCCTATTGATTATGACTCGACCATTTGCTGTGTAATTACAGGGGTTTGCCATCGACTATAGATGTCAGCAGCAAAGGGGGAGGACAAGGGGAACAAACGGCGTTTTGTGGGCCTGATAAGGGTCTTTCAGAGCCAGCCTAGAGGCAGCTTTAGCTATTTTTCAAACTTGACGAAAGACAGGATAATATGATAAATAAGAATAATGTTCTACTGCTAGCATCGTCAGTCCGCCCGCACCAGGGCCTTGCTACTTCCTGCTGTCACGGCCATCGCCAGATTGTTCTGGCCTCACTTTGAGCTGGGTGTTCGTTTTGACACTATCTGCCTTCCAAGGAGGTTGAATGGTCTATTACATCTTGGTCCCCATCGGTGTGGGACTTCTCGCCGTGCTGTTTGCGGCCTTTTTGATCAACGACGTGCTGCGGAGAGATACAGGTACGCCTTCAATGCAGAAGATCGCGAATGCCATCTTCTCCGGCGCAACCGCCTTTCTCAATCGGCAGTATCGCACCATCGCGTTGCTGGCGATCGGTGCGGCTGTGCTGGTGGCAGCCGCCCTGGCGCTCCTTGGCCAGGGTACGCTGGCTGCACGGTTCAATCTGGCCTGGCACACCGCTCTCGCTTTTCTGGTGGGAGCGCTCTGCTCTGGTATCTCGGGCTATACAGGCATGTACGTTGCCGTGAAGTCCAATAGTCGCACCGCCAGCGCGGCGCGCCGCAGCCTGGGCGAAGCCCTGGTCGTAGCGCTGCGCGGGGGAGCCGTTTCCGGCTTCCTGGTGGTGGCGCTTTCGATACTGGGTGTCTCTCTGCTCTTCACCATCTTTGGCGGCCTGTCCAGCCCGGCCACGACGCCGTCGTTGATCGTCGGCTTTGGCTTCGGTGCCAGCTTCGTGGCCCTCTTCGCTCAGCTCGGCGGTGGTATTTATACGAAGGCCGCCGATATGGGGGCGGATCTGGTCGGCAAGGTTGAGGCGAATATTCCCGAGGACGATCCGCGCAATCCGGCTGTGGTGGCCGACCTGGTGGGTGACAATGTAGGCGACTGTGCCGGGCGTGGTGCCGATCTCTTCGAGTCGACGGCGGCTGAAAATATCGGGACCATGATCCTGGGCGCCACCCTCTATCAGGCCACCGGCAACATCGGCTGGATGCTCTTCCCGTTGGTGCTGGGCGCCTTCGGGCTGATCGCTTCGGCCATCGGTGTGCTCTCGGTCCGTGCCTCGGCTGTGATTGAACCCGAGAAGGCGGCTGGCCGCGATCCCGGCCAGATTGCTATGCAGCGCCTGAATATCGGCTACTATATTACCTGTGCTCTCTCGCTCGTCGGGATGTTCCTGGGCTGCTATCTGCTGCTCGGACAGAGTTCGGTCTCGGCGAACTATGGTCTGCCCGCCTGGCTCTGGTTCGCCCTGGCCGGTACGGTCGGTATTGCTCTGAGCATCGCCTTCGTCTTTATCACGCAGTATTACACCTCCGGGACCTGGCGCCCGGTGCGTGAGATCGCGGCGGCAACCCTGACCGGCCCGGCCACTACGATCATCAGCGGCATTACGGTGGGCTTCGAGTGTATCGTCGCGCCCGTCTTGGCCATCAGTGCCGCTTTGGGCCTGTCTTACTTCTTCGGCAGCCAGGTCCATATCCCGCTGGCTTCCCTGGGGTCCATCAATGTCAGCGGGATCTTCGGTACGGCGGTGGCCACCGTCGGTATGCTGATGAGCTGCGCTTATATCCTGACCATGGATACCTTCGGTCCAATTACGGACAACGCCGGCGGCATCAGCGAGATGAGTGGCCAGGCAGAGTCGGTGCGCGCCATTACGGATGCGCTTGATAGCGTCGGTAATACGACCAAGGCCCTGACCAAGGGCTATGGCCTCGGCTCCGCTGCCCTGGCCGCTTTCCTGCTTTTCAGCGCCTATCTGGACGTGCTCTATAGCTTCCGTCACGATCCGACGGTCTACCGCGTCGATCTGGCCAATCTGGGCACGTTCGTTGCAGGTCTGCTTGGCCTCGCCTTGATCTTCTTCTTCAGCTCGTTGGCGATCCGGGCCGTGGGGAAAGCCGCCGGGCGGATGATCGAGGAGGTGCGACGTCAGTTCCGCGAGAATCCCCGCATTATGGCGGAGAACCCCGATGAGCGCGTCGATCCTGATTACGCACGCTGCGTGGACATCAGTACGTCGGGCGCTCTGCGCGCGATGGTGCTGCCCGGCACGGTCGCGGTCTTGACGCCGATCGCCGTGGGCGTGATCCTTGGCCCCCAGGCGGCTGCTGGCTTGTTGATGGTGGCTACCATGGGCGGCATCGTGGTGGCGCTCTTCTTGAACAACGGCGGTGGTGCCTGGGACAATGCCAAGAAATATATTGAGGCCGGCTATCTGCGTGTGAATGTGAAAGGGGAGATTGTCTCGCCCGACGATCCCGAGGGGATTGTTCTGGGCAAGAAGAGTGAGCCACATAAGGCGAGCGTGATCGGCGATACGGTCGGCGATCCGTTCAAGGACACCGCCGGTCCATCGCTCCATGTGCTCATTAAGCTGCTCAGTACCATCACACTGGTGCTGGCCCCTCTCTTCTACTTCCTGCATGTCTAGCTCCTGGTGGACAGGCAGGGACGACAAGGTGGAGGTCGGTCACGGATAGGCTCGTCCAGCCGTAATAAGGGAGAGGAGTGGAGCGACGGGCCAGGGATGACCTTCCAGGGTTGTGACTGGGCCTGACCTGGCGCTCGGGCGCTGCTTTGCCCGGGTGCTCCCTCTACGCTCGCCATGTGTATGGGATGCATGTTTCGGAAGGCAGACATGGCCTGGCGAGCTTGCTCCGCGTCGATATTCCGCTGGCTGCGGACTGCAAGCACCGCCTGAGATAGATAAGAGGACGGAGCAACTTCCTCCTTGCTTGGAAGTTGCTCCGTCCCTCTTTTTGGGCCCCGCCTACCACCTTCTTTGCGCTGCTCCATCCGCCGCTCTTTTCGTCAAGCCAGGGAGGTGGTGGCTCAGGAAGGTGCCTCTGATCTCAGCTCAGCTTAGCATTCGCTGTGGCCGCAGCTATAGCACTTGCGACAGCCTTCTTCGTAGACCATCGTGTTGCAGCCGCATTGCGGGCACAGGTTACCGGTGACGTTGAGGTAACCGATGTGCGAGGGCTCGCCAGCGTTGTTGTTGCTATGGCTCTCGTTCTCCGGCTGCCGATGGAGCGAGGCCGGGGTGCTCGCTCCGCTTTCGAGCATCTCTAGATGAAGCTCCAGCGCCCGGGCTACGGCGTCCGGCAGTGAGCGAATCTGCTGCGGGCCGAAACCAACGGAGCGGCTGCCGGCGATGCCCCGCAGTTGCTCAGCGACTTCGCGCATGCGATCAACCTGCGAGAGCGGGCTGGGAATGCGCAGGATGAGCGAGATGAGTCGCCCCAGGGCCTCAGCCAGCGCCAGGATGTCACTGCCGGCTTTGCCGACGTTGACGAAGACCTCTAGTGGGCCATGCTCATCGCTGTTGATGGTGACGTTGACTTTGCCCTCGGGAGCGCGAATCTTGCGGGTGTAGCCGTGCAGAACCTCGGGCGGAGGCTTGATCATCGGCCCCTGTCCCTGGCTCGTCCCGTGCTCAAGCCTGCTCTCGCTCTGCGGCGGCTGCTGTTCCTGAACAGGCTGGGCCGCCGCCTGAGCCTGCTGTTGCTGCTGCTCCCCTTTCTTGTCTTCGATATGGGACAGTACTCCGACTCGTGATCCGTCGCGCATATAGGTGATGCCTTTACAGCCAAGCTCGTAGGCCAGGGTGTAGAGCTTTTTGACGTCTTCGATTGTGTGGCTATTGGGAGCGTTGACGGTCTTGCTAATGCTGGCGTCGGTGTATTTCTGAATGGTGGCCTGAACACGCACGTGTTGCTCCGGCGTGAGGTCGTTGGCGGCCACAAAGTAGTCAGGAGTTGGTTCGCCCGGATGCTCGTCCCGCCAGGCTTTGAAGAGCGGATGGTAGAGGATATGCTCGCCTGTGCGGTCGCGACGCACCATGGCGAAGTCGTAGACTGGCTCGATGCCAGAGCTGACGCCGGCAAAGAGGCTGGTGGTGCCCGTCGGCGCCTGGGTCAGGAGAACGGCGTTACGAATGCCTTGCTTGCGGATCTTCTCCTGAATGGCTTTGGGCAGACGCTGGATAAAGCGCCCTTGCATGTATTTCTCACGGTCGAAGCGCGGGAATGGCCCTTTTTCTGCCGCGATGTCGGCAGAGGCATCATAGGCCGCGTCACGAATGGTGCGATAGATGCGCTCGATGACCGGGATGGAGCGGTCGCTGCCGTAGGGAACCTTCATTTTGATGAGGGCATCGGCCAGGCCCATCGTGCCTAAGCCGGTACGCCGCGTGGCCATCTGTGCCTGACGGTTTTCTTCGATAAAGTACTCGTTGGCGTCGATGACGTTGTCGAGGAAGCGCATGGCCACGCGAGCGGTCTCGGCAAGCTGCTGATAGTCCATTTCGCCGTCTTTGACAAAGGCGGCCAGGTTGAGGGCCCCCAGGTTGCAAACGCCCCAGGGCGGCAGGGGCTGCTCTCCACAGTTGTGCACAACGAGGCCATTGGCAATGAAGAGGTGCATCTGCGGCTCGACGAGATCATAGACCAGCTCTTCGCCATCCGGCTCCAGGCTCTCAAAGGTCGCCAGGTAGCTGACTGGTTCCTCGGAGGCCGCGCTCTGGGAGATGGCAGCGTTCAGGAGGTGCTGGCGACTGGCAGGCAGCAGGCCAATCTGGTCGCTGAAGCGTCGCAGCTGGCTGCCGCTGATGAGCAGTTCGTCGCCCGCCTCTCCAGGCTGACTCAAGTGCCGGGGCTGAATCGCGGAGAGAATGGCGAAGTTCAAGAGGAGCCGCTGGACATCTTCGAGCAGGGTGCGCGCACAACCGCTGAGGAGCAACGTAGAGAGGCCCTGGCTGTCGCAGACAAGGGTACCAGCCAGCGAGAAGAGCATGGCCAGGAAACCCTGCTGCATGGCTCGATTACCGCGCAGGACAGCGGCGGGCAGACGCTGGCCCAGCATCGACGCTTTGGCTTCGGCAGCACTGAGGGCCTGGGCTTGAGCCAGGATGGCCCTGGATAGTACAGGAGCGGGAGCAAGCAGACCGCCGGCGCTGATGCTCAGCCAGGCCAGGGCCTGACCTACCTCAGCGCTGCCCTCTGTCCCAAAGGCTCCGCCATGCTGTAGCAGATGAAGCTGCTCGCCCGGCTGGAGATCCGCAGCGGCCTTCCAGCCGTTCGTGGTCAGGATACGGTGATCAGCAGTGAGGCGCAGGCTGTAGCCTTCGCGCGTGCGCAGCCGGTAGACGGGCTTGATGCCTGTGGGGAAGACGGGACTGGCCAGGCGCAGGCGGCTGCTCTGTCCCGCTGCTCCTTTCTCGCCTTCTCTGAGGCTGACGCTGCGAGCGTGACCGACAAGGGCCGCCGTCGGGAGGTTCAGGTCTTCTGAGACAATCTGTACAGGTAGCCCGCTCTGGGCCAGCTCGCGTGCCGGAATGAGGCCCGCGCTGGTGTAGATGAGCGTGTCGCCGGTGACGCAGGGGTTGACACAGTTGATCTTTTCGTAGTACCAGGTGTTCGCTTCTTTGTTACAGCGATCCATGAAGACGACGCCTGGCTCGGCGGACTCCCAGGCCGACTTGCAAATCAGGTCCCACAGGTCGCGCGCACGCACCGTCTTCTTGACCTCTCCCTGCCAGATGAGGTTCCACGGCTCATCGTTCTTGACAGCCTGCATGAAGCGATCAGAGATGCAGACGGAGAGGTTGGCATGCTCGATCTTGCCCTCGGTGCGCTTGACAGTGATGAACTCTTCGACGTCGGGATGGGTGTCGTCCAGCATGAGCATGAGGGCGCCACGTCGCGAGCCTCCTTGCTGGATAACATCGCCCGTAGCCACCGAGTAGAGCTGCGCCCAGGAGCAGGGACCAGAGGCTGTGCCGTTGACGGTCTTGATGTAGGAGCCACGGGGCCGCAGGGTCGAGAGGTTGATGCCTACACCTCCACCAC
>NZ_BDGT01000061.1 GCF_001748285.1 Thermogemmatispora onikobensis
TTCTGCTTTCCCTCGATCACTCATCGAGATCGAGGCTCTATCTCCAGCGACTGGCTCCTCAGCCTCCGCTGAGCGAACCATCCGCCAAATGTTCAGCTCTGGATCAGCGAAGTCATCAGCGCTGCTCACCTGGATGTCTGTCTGCGAACCAATGCTACCGGCACAGCATTACCTGTGCTGGGCGCGAGGGCTAGCAAACAGCGCGACCATTGGCGAACACAGCACATCCGCCTCTGCTGTTTTCCACTCTTCAATTGTCAAGGTGCACTGTTAATCGCTTCTATCCCGTCGGAAAGACAGACAAAGATCAGCCGCGTTTCAAGTTGCACTCAGGATCATTCGATCTGCATCCCGACAGAGCGGCTCTTAGCCTGTGCTCTCTCAAGGGTGCTACACTGAGGACACCGTGCCGCGGTTCTGAAATCTCTGTGGAGAATTTCTGCGAGAGATTTGTTGACCGTCTTTCCGTCCGGCGCGGACTTAATTATGCCATAGGGCCAGGATCTTGTCAAGGGGGTAACCGGGAATTTTTCAAATGGGGGAAAAAATTGGCCAGATTGGTGGAGTCCCAGCGAGCTGGTGGTGGTCGATGCCAGGGCAGGGGAGTAAGGTTCGGCAGCAGTGGGGGAGCAGGTGAGGAAGGAGGCCGGCACCGGGCGGGGGAGCAACCAGCGTGCGGTGCCGGCCCCGTGTATTTAGAGGGGCTCTTCCTCGTCGCTCTCGCTTATGGTATAAGGTGGCTTCTCGACTGGTACACGATAGCCGCGAGGTGTCTGCGAGTTTTCGCTTGTACCGAAGGGCTGCGACAGTTGGGTTGGCGTGGCCAGGTCGCTGGTGATGGCACGCACCAGGCGCTCAATGCGGTCCCAGCGCGGCGGGAAAGAGGCTGCGTAGAATTTCTCATGTCCCTCGCCGTCGTAGATGTAGAGGGTGTAGTCGCGATCAATGTAGCGGTAGTCCACCTTGATATAGGGAATGCGGACCAGCTCCAGGACTTGCAACGTTGGTCGCAGGCTCGATTGGACTGCCTCAGCGCTGGCGCGTCCAGAGACCGCCGCCGCC
The DNA here is from genome assembly GCF_001748285.1 of Thermogemmatispora onikobensis. Classification (NCBI taxonomy): domain Bacteria; kingdom Bacillati; phylum Chloroflexota; class Ktedonobacteria; order Thermogemmatisporales; family Thermogemmatisporaceae; genus Thermogemmatispora; species Thermogemmatispora onikobensis. Next base: position 1,063 of record NZ_BDGT01000061.1, read on the forward strand.
GTACGTACTTCCTCCACGGCAGCCTGCCAGATGTCGAGTGGGACCGCGTCGGGTGGCGCTTCGGGATGGAGGTTTTCATCAACTTCGGCGCTGAAGACCAGTTCTCCCTCGGCCTTCAGCAGCTGCTGTTGAGGCAAGGCGTCGGTGCCAACAAAGCGGTGCCGTGTGCGCAGTTCGAAGCTGCGCACGATCTCACGATGGCGCACGATCTTGCCAGTGCCGTTGCAGGCGGGGCAGAGCGTGGACTTGGCGCCCTGGCAGGCGGGGCAGACGCGCTTGCCGGTCACGCAGTCGCAGTCAACTTCGCCATTGATGCAGTCAGGGCAGGGAATGACGCGCCCCTTGTTGGCCGGGTCGGTGTCCAGAGGATTGGGGACCGGTAGCCCCTGCTGGCGAATGCCCTCAAAGACGGTGGAGACGCGCTCACCGAGGGCGTTGGTCAGTTTCTCGACGCGCCGCTGCAGGAAAGGCCGCTTTTTCTGCTCGGCCCAATCAGCTACGTAGCCGCGCCCACGGCAAGTCGTGCAGCGCTTGCGGGTCCGTCCACGGCAGTCAGGGCAGGTAATCCAGCCCCGCCCGCTGCATTCGGTGCAGAGCGCATGCCCGGTACCATTACAGGTTGTACAAGCAAGCAGCTCATCCAGGCCCTCCAGGCGCGTGCGTGTCGCGGGAGGACGCAGATCGCTGACCGCTGGCAGCTCGTAGTCCCAGACAGGTAGCAGGGGCTGGGGTTTGCCAGGGGCCTGACCGCTATATGGCTCGCTCACAATCTCCAGAGCCCGGTGTTCCCAGCGCGTTTGCACGCTGATCTCCCAGACTTCGTCTCGGCTCATGGCAACAATGTCCATGTAGGTGCCCAGGTCCCGCGCCACACGCCAGTTACCGGCAGACCAACTGTTGACAAGCTGACGAATCCTTTGCTCCTCGATGTCACTGGGCGGCATTGGCCTCGGCACTGTCTGCGATTGCTGCCAGTAGGTGCTGGCGCGATCCACTACCTTTTTGAGCTGCTGCTGAACTTCGTTGACTCCTTGGGTCAAAGCCCGCCCTAGCTCTTCAAGGCGCTTATCTATGTCGTTCGGGCCGAGCGGATTGCCCGGCGTGTTGGTACTCTGTTCCCATTCATTGCTCATGTCTTTTGCCTCCCGGCTCTGGGCACAGCTCACCGACCAGCCTCTTGCTCAGGCTGGTCAGCTTGGCTGGCTGTTCACTCGCTTGCAAGCAGGCTGGGCTGCGCCCTCGCTCTCATCGCGCTATCTCTGATTACCAGTTATACGCTTTAGACCGCTGCTACGTTGTAGCTGAATCGCCCGCCAGTGGCTCGGCTTTGCCTGGCGCACTGGCTGCCGGGATGGCCTGACTGGCTGGCCAGCTGGCTCACGCTGAACCGCCGACGCGCTCCTGGCCCAGCCAGAACCCGCTAGAGTAGAGGAACAATCTCGTGCTGCATCGGAACGCCGGTGACTTCTACTTCTCGTTCGTGGATTAAGAGATTGATCTCGCTGCGTACACCGAAGTCGGGCAGATAGATGCCCGGCTCCAGCGAGCAGCAGGTTCCTGGCAGCAGGCGACGTTCGTCATGGGTTTCGAGATTGTCAAGATGCGCTCCTTCACCGTGTTCCGCAGTGGTGATGCTGTGGCCGCTGCGATGGACAAAGGCTTCGCCATAGCCGGCCCGCGCGATGACAGCACGCACAACGTCGTCAACTTCATAGGCTTGCAGAAGCTGACCCGCCGCCAGCCGTTGACGGACGAAGTCGAGTCCCGCGTCGCGCGCCTGACAGACCAGAGCAAAGATTTCTCGCTGCCGCGGAGGAATTTCGTCCTGTCGACCGACGAAGGCCATCCAGGTGTAGTCGGCATAGATGGCCTCCACCTCGGGCAGGCGGGCCCAGAAGTCGATGAGCAGGAGGTCGCCGCGCTGAATAGGGCTGTGGTGGTCGGCTGTGGGCGCGTAGTGTGGATTGCCAGCGTTGCTGTTGACAGCAATGAGCGGCGGCTCCTCGACGAGCAGTCCCCGGGCCCGCATGAGCTCCAGAAAGCGCTGCTGAACATTATATTCATCGAGGCTCCTCCCTGCCCGGAGGTCGCTCGTTAGCTCTTCCAAAAGCTGGTCTTTGGCCGCGATGAGACGCTTCCCCGCTTCACGATGGCTGGCGATTTGCTGGGGCGTCAGACGCGCGACGAAGTGCTGGGCCAGGTCGGCTGAGCTGACAATTTCGACGCCATAGCTGCGCACCAGCTCAACTGTCCCGGCATCAACGAGGGAAAGATAAGGGATGGCGTTGTGAGGCGAGTACTCCATTGCGATCCGCCAGCCTGGTTGGAACAGGTCGCGCAGCTGGGCATGGAGTTCTTGCCAGGAACGGAAAATACGCTGCTCTCCCGGCAGGCTGCGCAGCACATGCGGCTCAACTGCACTGACCAGGGCAATCGGTTTCCCCTGGGCCGGTACCCAGTAAAACCAGCGCCGGGTAAACATTTGCTCGCGCGGCAGGTCCAGTATCCGGTGAGCAATGGGATTGGAACGGCGGAAATCATAGAAGAGCCAGCCCTGTAGTCCTTCCTCTTGCAGGGCCTGCTGAATATGCTCCAGGTTCATGCTAGCTTGCTCCTTCCTTTCTTCTTTGTCGCTTCCTTCGGTTCCCGCTTGGCCCTCCCTCTCTCGCTCGGGTGAGGCGCGATTTCAGGGTTTATTCTACCACCTGCCGCGCCCGTCGTTTTCCAGCCAGGTGAATGGCCCTGCTCTGCCTTTGCTACCCACCAGCAGCCAGGCACTCACTCAGGTCAGCCTGCGATTCTCCAAGATGCACAGCGTGAATTCCTCTAACCCCGCGAGTATTCTGAGGTCGATACATCGTTATACATGAATGTTATAAAGGTCAGGAGCGGGGGACCTTCGCAGGGGATCACATCGTTGAGAGTTCTCTAGTCTGTCGGCAGGATTCCGCTATGACAAGCCAGGAGCAGCCAGATTGGCAATCCAAGACTGATCAGCTATCTGCCCAGGTCCAACCTCCAGTGGAGGAACAGGTAACCCAACAATTAGAGGCCGGACCGGGGAGGCCCGCCTCCGCCCTTGAGCAGCTACCGACACGCAGACTGAAAGCCCCCAGGAAACGACGCCCGCTAGGGCGTGTACTGCTGGTAGTGCTGCTGCTGGTCGTTCTTTTGCTGGGAGGAGGGGTCGCCTATGGCTACTACTACTTTCAGACAGCAATCCAGGAGCCGGTCTCGCACTTTGTTCATCCGGTGAGCCGCAGCAGCGCGGAGCCCACCAACGTGCAGCCAACCAGCGGGACCGACATCACCGGTCACCCCTGGAATATCCTCTTGTTAGGCAGCGATAACGACGGCAAATATACGTTTCCTGCCGTTCTCACCCAGGTCATGATGGTCGTCCACATCGACCCGCAGCAGAACCAGGTCTTTCTGGTTTCGATCCCGCGCGACTCCTGGGTCTCTATCCCCCAGGTGGGAGGCATGCATAAGATCGATCAGGCGTTCTTTCTGGGAGCTATCCAACGCAATAGCTTCGATGATGGGGTACGCCTGGCACGCCTGACGATTGAGAAGGATTATGGCATTACGATCGATCGCTACGCCTGGGTAGGTCTGGAGGGCTTTGCCAAGGTGATCGATACGCTGGGTGGCGTTGATATCGATCTTGCCCATCCTATCGTTGACGATACGTACCCCGATGATGTCGGAGCCAAGGCCTCTACCCCCTATGGCTATCGACGTGTTTATCTGCCAGCCGGGCCTCAGCATCTGACGGGCGAGCAGGCACTGCAATATGTCCGCTCGCGCCATGCCGATCTGGTCGGCGACATAGGACGAACCCAGCGCCAGCAGCAGGTGCTGGAGGCGCTGAAGAAGAAGCTAGGTGTGGCCAATGTGATCGAGCATCTTTCGTCGCTCATCGCTGATCTGCAGGGCAAGGTCTATACGGACCTCAGCGAGGGGGAAATGATCGGCTTCGCAAACTATGGCCGTACGCTCTCCTCCAGTGCTATTCATCAGGTCACGCTCGGCCCGGGCCCCGGTGACCAGAACTATGGGACGCTGACCACCGTCTACGATCCTTCCGTCGGCGCCGATCAGTCGGTGATCTTGCCCAATTGCTCAAACATTCAGCCGCTCATCAACCGCATTTTCGGCCTCGGCGATGTCGAGAGTTGCCACGTCGCCGGCTCCTGAGCTGCGCTCAGTACGCGACCGGTGACGACGCACCGAGCAGGCCAGGTGAGAGCGCTGTGTGCCTGCCTGCCTGCCGCACGCTCCTACTGAGGAGTGTGTGCGCGGTCCAGATACGGCGCTCGCCCGCTGCTAGCGGCAATGTGCTACAATAGGCTCCAGAGAAACTCACTCTCAGCGCGAGGAGCCTTCGTGATTGAGCAGCAAGCCGCACCCACACACGGCGCCCCATCTAGTCCCGTCCGCTATTTGCAGTTTGAGCATCTGCTCCAGTTCCCAACTCTCGTCCATGCTATCTTTACTCGCCACGGAGGCTACAGTCAGCCTCCCTGCGCCAGTTTAAATGTCTCTTTTAAGGAAGATCAGCCGGAGGCTGCAGCGGCCAACCGCCTGCTCGCACTGCAGGCCCTTGGTCTGGAAGCCTGGCCCTGCGCCACGGTGTGGCAGATCCACAGCGCCGAGGTGGCCCTTTTTGAGGGCGCTCACTGGGAAGACTGGCTTCTGGACTGGCCTTATCGGGCCGTGGAGGTGGCTGGTCGCCAGGTGGTCTGGACCCCTCGCCCCCGTCGCAAGGCCGATGCCATTATGACAGCGGAGCGCAATGTGGTCCTGGCGATGTCCTTCGCCGACTGCCTGCCGCTGCTCTTTTATGATCCCCAGCGCCAGGTCATCGCCCTGGCGCATGCCGGCTGGCGCGGCACAGCACGCGGGATCGCCCTGACAACGGTTGAGGCCCTGCATCGGCATTTTGGCAGCGCTCCTGAGAATCTGCTGGTCGGTATCGGACCAGGCATCGGCGCCTGTTGCTACACGGTAGATGAGCCGGTGCGCGATCTGTTCTATGGCCGACGCGAGTTTGCTGAGCTGCCTGTCCGCCCAGACCTGCGTAACCTGGTAGCCGAATCTGCCGTATTCTCTCTGGTACCTGCCTCCCAGGACTCAGCGGCTCCGTCTGATGAGCCACAGCTCCGTCTGGATCTGTGGGAGACGAACCGGCGGCAGCTCTTGCTGGCCGGGGTGAGGGCTGAGCATATTGCGCTCGCTGGTCTCTGTACGGCCTGCCACCAGGCGGACTTCTTTTCGTATCGCGCTGAGCGGGGACGCACGGGCCGCTTCCCGGTGCTGATGGCGCTGCGGTCCGAAGGGGCCTGAGTCCACTCCCCAGGAGCGAGATCAGCAGGACGATGGCCAGACGAGGAGCAGAGAGGCTGAGGCCGAGAGCGTCCGCCTGCCTGGCCTGTGACTCCGGCTGCGACAAGGAGGCCTGACCTGGAGTAGAGGGCAGGAGGGTATAGGCAATGATGACAGAGTCGTATGCCTATGGCACGGAAGAGCAGTTACAAGAACGGCTGGCGACTAATCTGGCGCGAGTACGCAACAGGATAGCCGAGGCCGCTGCACGAGGAGGCCGCCACCCGGAGGAGATCACGCTCGTGGCGGTCTCCAAGACGTTTCCTGTCGAATTTGTGAAGATAGCGTATAATCTTGGCGTGACCGATTTCGGCGAGAACCGGGTGCAGGAAGCCTTGCCGAAAATCGCTGCTTTCCACCCCCCTACGCTACGCTGGCACATGATTGGTCGCCTGCAAAGCAATAAGGCGAAGAAGGTGGCCGAGGCCTTCGATTGGGTGGAAAGTATCGAGAGCTGGCATAGCGCTCAGGTCCTCAATCGCCATGCCGCCAGCCTGGGGCGGCGCATCCCCATCCTGCTGGAGGTGAATGTGGCCGGCGAGAGCAGTAAGGGCGGCGTCGGCCCGGATGAGCTGCCCGAGTTCGCCCGCCAGGTGGCCGCTCTCCCTCAGCTGGAAGTCCAGGGCCTGATGACGGTGGCTCCCCTGGTGAGCGATGCCGAAGAGGTGCGCCCTGTTTTTCGAACCTTGCGTCAGCTACGCGAACGTCTGCGCACGCTGCTGCCGCAGTGCCCCTGGCAGCACCTTTCTATGGGCATGACCGATGACTACTGGGTCGCAATCGAGGAAGGCGCCACTATCGTGCGCATCGGGCGGGCGATTTTCGGCGAGCGCCCGCGACAGTGAAGGATTTGACGATGAAACCTGGTGATTTTCTTTTCAGCCGCCGCATGCGGCAGAACCACGCGCTGGAGCACGCGACGGTCACCATCCTGAGCCGCATGGTGCCCGATCTGCGCGTCTCCGCTCGCGCGACAACCGATGGCTTTTTGATGTTCGGCAGCGACGTTGATTTGGAGGTCTTGCGCCACGCTGCGGAGGAGGCTCTCCAGCGCCTTCAGGCCGGCGAGGCCGAGCTGGCGATTCACCCCAACTGCGGCACCAATCTGGCCGTGGGGATCTCGCTGGTGACCATCGGCACCATGCTGGGCTTTGCTTCTTCGCGGACACGTACACGGGTCACTTCGACGGTCCTTTCTTCTCTGGCCGGGCTGCTGGCAGCGCGCCCCCTGGGGGAGCTGGTCCAGAAATATGTGACCACTTTGCCGGACCTGCGCGGCGTGCGCGTGACCGAGATCAGGCGCCGGAAGATCTTCGGCTTTCAGGTGATTGAGGTCCGTACTGCTCAGGAGTGATGCTATTATGTTTGGTCTGCCGATCCCAATCCTTCATTGGATTGTTCAGTATGGCATTGGCCTGATCCTTTTTACGCTGGTCTTGCGGGCCATCGCTTCGTGGTTCGGCCTGGATGAGCGCTATGGCTTTTTCCGCTTCCTTGCGAGTTACACCGATCCGTTCATCAAGCCAGTGCGCCGGCTGGTGCCGCCGATCATGTTCATCGATGTCTCGTTCATGATCACCATGTTCCTGCTGTATACCCTGATGGTGCTGCTGCTCCAGGCATTACCTCCAACATGGTAGCTTCTTGTTGCTGAACAGATGGGAAAAGGCAGACAGGCAGGCGGGAAGCCAGGCCGCGCAAGCCTGCGAGATGACAGGCAGAAGATGCTGAGGGTGCAGGTGCGCGTGACACCGGGCAGCCGACGGGAGACGCTGGAGTGGGATGGTTCACGCCTGCGGGCATGGGTGCGGGCAGTGGCGCGTGAGGGCGAGGCCAACGCGGCCCTGCTCGCTCTGGTGGCCCACCGTCTGGGAATTGGGCAGCACCAGGTGAGGATTGTCCACGGAGCCACAGCTCGTGAGAAGGTGCTGGCTCTGGAGGGCCTGACTTTGGAGGAGATCCAGCGCCGCTTAAGTCGTGGCTCCTGAGCTGCGCCACGCGCCCGTGATGGTAACTGCCTCGGCCCGGCCCAGCTTCTCGGGGCCAGCCGGGCCGGCTCAGCGTCAGAATGAGGATCGGGCGGGAAACGCTGCCCAACGCTGGCAGACGGGAGCACCTGGCGCGGCAGCGCCTCCCTTCTTATGCAGAGGAGTTACTTTTTCCTTTGGCGCAGGTACTCAGTTCTCCAGGCCGCGCAGGAGCAGATCGGCCTCTTCAGGAGAGAGCCGCCCCTCTGCTACCATGCGCAGGATGGCGGCACGGGCTTCAGCGCTTTCGCTGCTGCGCTCATGAGTCCAGCCCCCGCCGGCTAGATCAATACGCCAGCTACGCCGCCGCCTCAGCTCACGGGCTATCTCAGAAGCTTCACGCCCTAGCTCGCGGCCCAGACGCCCTAGCTCCTCACCGACAGAGGCAAATTCTCGTCCCAATTGCCGCCCCCACTGATCCCAGGCGGGTCCCCAGTCCCAGGACCAGGACGGTCTTCTCAGTCCCCAGGTTGTTGGTGCACCCGCTCCCCGCAGGCTAAGGTCGCCTCCAACTTGCAGCTCCATTGTGGCTGCACCATCGCCGTAGGTGAGACTCACGGCCCCCCCATCAGGAACAGGCACGTTGGCGCCGCTGATCGAACCCGAGACAACTGCCTCTATCTTGAGATTGGACTGCTCGGGCAGGATGATACGCGCATCGCCCCCAACACGCAAGCGCGTATAGCTGCCCGCCGGAAACGTACCGGCCAGCGAGAGATCACCGCCGACCGCGCTGGCTTCGACGCCTCCACCTATTTCACGCAGATCAACGTCGCCGCCTATATGTCCCAGGCGGAGCGGGCCAGCCAGCGCCACCCCGCTCAGATCGCCACCAATGTTACCTAGCTCAACCTCGCCAGCCAGCGCCTGTATGAAGACATCACCTCCAACGTTACTGGCGTCCAGGCGCAGCGCCTGCACGACGCGCAGGTCGCCGCCTACGTTACCCAGTGACAGCGCGGCTTCAGCACTCTCTTCAAGCCGACAGTCGCCGCCTACGTTGCCTGCCTGGCAGCGACGCCGCACCTGACGCACTTCGAAATCGCCACCAATATGGTCGATATCAACTTCCTCCAGCTCGCTCAGTTGGGCCTTCCCCCCAACCCCATGCCGCACGCGAAGGGTCCCCAGGCCCCGCGCCCGCAGGTCAGCACCACAGGCCAGCACCTCTACCGGTTCCTGAATGGCTTCCAACACCAGGTCGCCTTCACAATGGCTGAGTCTGGTCCCTCCACTGATCTCGCTCAGCACTACGTCACGCGCTTTCTCAATGCTGACATGCCCGCTCAGGCGCCGCACATAGAGATCAGTGATGGCCTTCGATCCCCCCAAGAAACGGCTGCCCAGCGGGATGCGCAGCGTCAGATCGCCGACCCCGCCACGAATCTTGAGGAGATCTTGCTCCTGACTGATCTCCGGCAGCTCGCCAGCGGCCTCCACCGCTATGCTGTTCTCTTCCCAACCCCAGACCTCCAGGCTTCCCGCAAGATCCTCCACGCTCACGCGCGGATGCCGACCAACAGGGAACAATTGCTGTTGTACCATTGCTCTTTTCTTCCTCTCTTTCTCTTCTTTTCCTACTGTGTCCTCTTAATCCACAGATCGAATACAGTGCGTCTCCAGACCTCACAGCTATGGCCCATACCCGCTGCCCTCCGGCAGCGAAGGCATAAAATCACCATAGCTCTGACTATTAAAGCCATCTCTATGGTGATTTTACCACAACGCTGTCATAAATTCAACATCTTTGTGAAGAATAATGCCAAATTGATAAGAGATTTTTGCTGGGAGGGGAGGGGGGGGGTGAGCCGGGGGCTGCAGTCAGCGGCAAGAGAGTGCGACCGCCCTGTCCGCTCCGGTCTGGCACGAGGAATGGAGCGGACCAGGGCGGTCGCGCCTGGAGCCTGGTCGCGGTATTGGGACCGCGGCGGGACTGCTACTTGAAGAACTTGCCTTCAATGGAGGCAATTTTGATGTGTCCCTGGGCATCTACGTTGAGGACGACCACCGCCTTATCAACGGGGTCGCCGTTGCTGGCAAAGGAGATCTGGCCGCTGAGACCCTGAATCGCGCCGCTGCCGCTAATTGTGGTGAGGGCCTGGCGCAGTTTGCTCCCCGTCAGGCTTTGCTGATTGCCGCCCGAGTCCAGCGCACGTCGATAGGCTTCCAGCAAGGTCTCCGTGGCATCGTAGGCCAGGATGGTATTGAAGTCAGCGCGGGTGTAGCCGTAGCCGCTGTGCTGACCGTTGCCGCTGTAGAGGCGAGCGTAGTCTCTGAAGAAGGGAGGCTGAGGACGTCCCAGATAGCTCCACTCATCAGGATAGGCAAAGGAGGTAAAATGCAGGCGCGTGAAGACCTGCTTGGCGTTGCCGTAGCCCTGCGGCTGGTAGAGAGCATCTCCGCCAAGGACGGGCAGCCTGGCGAATGTGCCCGTGGTAGGCAGATACGTGAGCAAGGGCGTAATATCGCTGGCATAGCCTGCAAAGTAGATGAGATCGGGATTCTTGCCCAGGGCATCCGAGAGCAGGGTTGGCAACTGCCCGGTGTGGCTGCGCTGGTAATGCTCTTCAGCGACGATCTGTCCCCCTGCCTGGGTAAAGGCATCACGGAAGTCGCGGAAGAGGCTGCTACTATAGGTATTGCCTGGATCATAGAAGGCCGCCACGCGGTGAGCATGGAGGACCTGCAGGGCATAGCGGGCCCCGGCGCTGGCCTGGACCTGATTGGAGGGCACCACGCGGAAAAAGTAGGGCGAGAGGCCGCTGAGCTGGTCGCTGGAGGCCGTCCCCGAGACGATCGGGATCTGAGCCTGAGCCAGCACCCCTACCGCATTGATGGTCTGCGAGCTGAAGGGCCAGCCCATGACTCCCACAATGGTGCGATCCTTGCGAGCCTCCTGCACAATCTGCTGGGCCACCGTACCGGTGTAGTTGTCTTCGCCGCCCGAGTTGGCAATGAGCAGGCGTAGCTTGAGACCGTTGAGGGCGTTGGAGTCGTTAAACTCACGCTGCGCGACATAGGCTCCCTGAAGTACCTCACGCCCGACATCGACGTCAGGTCCACTGAGCATGGCTCCGATGACGAGCGTCAGGTAAGACGAGCCAGAGGCCAGGACACGCAGGTTTTCCTGATAGATGAGCGCCTCGGCATCGTTGGTATCATCGGCGATGGCCTGGGCAAGATAGGACTGGGCGGAGGCGTAATCATGAGCTTTGAAGCTCTCAGCCGCTTGCTGCTTGAGGCTGGCATCTCCGCTAGCCCGCGTTGTGTCGAAGATGATGCTGCCATCGCTGAGGCCCAGCAGCTCAGACTGTCCCTCGGTGTCCTTGATGGTGAAGGCCCCAATGCCGTTGATGTTGGCCGGCAGCGCCGTGCTGAGTGCGGTCGCGCTGCTCTGCTCCTGCGAGCTTCCCGACCCTTGCAGGCGCTGGCGAAAGCCGCTGAAGGCACCCAGGGCAATGGCTCCGATGAGGATCAGCACGAGCACAAGCACCAGAAAACTGGCGATCATCTGGCCATTGTAGCCTCGCTTGCCTGACAGGCCAGGCTGGATGACAGGCGGAGGCGGAGGGGTTTGTGGCGCTTGCCCGACCTGACGCTGCCGCTGGCCTCGTACTGGGCCGGTGACAGGCCCCTGGGCGGCGGGTAGCGTTGAGGGCATCGTGGACGGGAGCGGCGTAAAGGGACTCCCGCTTTGTGTGCCTACAGTTGTGCTCGTGCCTCTCGGTGGACTGGCCGGGGTGGGACCGGAATAGCCGAAGCCGCCGCTCTGCGGGCGCGATCTCGTAATGGGATGAGCCCCCGTGGTCAGGCTGGCACCCAACAGGCCAAAGCGCTCCTCCAGGATCTGGTCAACGTCCTGCTTCATCTCACTGGCGCTCTGGTAGCGCTTGGTGATATCGTTCTGCAGGGCACGGGTCAGCAGGTGCTCGACCTCCAGCGAGAGTCGCGGGTTGAGCGTGCGCACCGGCGGATAGACAAATGGCGGATGCTCGCGCGGGTCGCGGTTGGTTAGCAAATGATGCATGGTGGCTGCCAGGGCATAGAGGTCCGAGCGTGGGTCGGCCTTCCCCTGATACTGCTCCGGTGGGGCGTAGCCGGGCGTGCCGAGCGCGCTCGTCTGCTTGCGGGCCGCGTCGGCAGCCAGATCAGGACGCGCGATGCCGAAGTCGACAAGGTGGGCCCGGCCATCGTTGCTGCCGATGATGATATTGGCCGGCTTGACGTCGCGATGGACAATTGGCGGCTTGCGACTGGCCAGGTACTCCAGAACCAGGAGGATATCAGAGGCGTAGACCAGGACATCGTCCTCGGATAAAGGCCGCCCCAGGCGGTTTAGACGCTCTTCGAGGTTTTCCCCGGCGACATACTCCTGGACCATGAAGTAGTGCGAGCCTTCCTGGAAATGATCGGTCACCGCTGGCACGAGAAAGTGATCAACGCTGGCCAGCGTCGCTACCTCGCGCTTGAAGTTGCGTACGTCCTCCTGCAATTGGGCCGGGTCGCTACTGTCGGAAATCAGCTCTTTGATGACGACAAGCTTGTTGTTGAGCCGCGTGTCCTCGGCCAGAAGTACTGCCCCCATCCCCCCTTCGCCCAGAATCTGCTTGATGACATAGCGGTCGTTCTGAAGCCGGTCACCAGGTCGCAGCGAGGTCGACACTTTCTGTCCCTGCTCCGGCCCCTGAGCCTGGGTTTGCTGGGCGCCGCTGAGATCACCTGTCTCAGCATTTAGTCGCCTGCCACATTGGTTACAGAAGCGCCCACCCGGGCGTACGGTAGCACCACAGTAAGGGCATCTCATGCTCAGCCTACCTTGTGAATAACATATATATAAAAACGTTGACTTGCTCGCTTCTCTTCTCTGGAGAAGTTGCCCCCTATTTGAGAAAGCGGCCTTGAACCGACTCTAGTTTAATATGACCGACGTTATCGACCATCAGCACGACGACGGCCTTGTTGTCAGGGTTCCCATCCGACCCGAAGGAGATGACACCGCTTATACCTTGTACCGCCTGGTTCCCCTTGAGTTCGGCCAGGGCCTGCCGCAGCTCTGGGCCGCCGAAGACGGTTTTTCCTCCGCCGCTGCTGAGCACATGCCGACTGGCCTCCAGCAGCACTAGCGTGGCATCATAGGAGAGAATGGCATCGTTGTCCGGGCGCGTGTAGCCATAGCCGGCGTGGCGGCTGTTGGCATTAAAGGTCTGCGGGTAGACCGTGAAGAAGGCCGGTTGGGGGAGCGCCAGATAGCCCCACTCGTCGGGATAGGCGAAGGCTGTGAAGTGGAGACGCAAGAAACCAGCGCGAGCGCTGCTCGGGTAGCCTTGCAGCTGATAGAGCGCATCACCACCCATGACCTGCAGCCCAGCCAGAGAGCCAGTCGTGGGCAGGTTCGTGAGGAGGGTGGCTACATCGCTGGCATAGCCAGAGAAGTAGAGCAAATCGGGACGCCGCATCAGGGCATCTTGCAGCAGCGCCGGCAGATTGGACGGCTTTCCAACGCGGTAGCGCTCCTGAACGACGATCGTTCCGCCGTCGGCGACGTAGCGCCGGCTAAAGGCGTTCGCCAGACTCTGGCTATACGGATCAAGTGGGTCGAGGAAGAGAGCCACGCGCCTGGCTCGCAGGTGCTGATAGGCGTAGTCGGCCCCGACGGCTCCCTGTTGCTGATCCGAGGGGCAGACGCGGAAAAAGTACGCCGATTTACCGCTGAGCTGATCGCTGGAGGCGCTGGGCGAGACCATTGGTAGCTGCGCCTGGCTCAGGATGGGCAGCGCAGGTATCACGCGCGAGCTGTAGGGCCAGCCCATGACACCAACAATGGTTTTATCCGCTCTGGCCGCCAGTACAATCTGCTGAGCAATGGTGGCCGCAAAGAGGCTGCTCCCCCCCGAGTTGGCAATCAGCAGGCGCACCAGAACCCCCGAGCCAAGCTTGTAGCCGCTGTTGTACTCCTTCTGAGCCAGATAGGCCCCCTGGAGGTTGTCGCGCCCTGTCCCTACAGCGCCGCTGTCGTTCCCGGTGAGAATGGTGGCGACGACCAGGGTGATGTAGGGGCTGCCAGAGGCCAGGACACGCTGGTCTTCGAGATAGATCAGGGCTTCGGCATCGTTACTGTCGATATCAAGGGCCGACTGCCAGAGAGCTGTGGCTCCGCTGATGTCGCCTTGCTGTAGACGCCGGGCTGCCTGTTGCTTGAGGTCGCCGTCAGGACGCGCGACGTCAAAGGCCACGCTGCCGTCGCTGAGGCCAATATAGTCTTTCTGGCCTGTATCGGGATTTACTACGCTGTAAGCCCCAAGACCCTTCTTGAGAGCCGGCGGCGGGGTGATCGTCCTGCCCTGAGCCAGAGAGCTTGCTGGACCGCTGCGGCTGACCAGACGCGGCACCAGGAAGACCAGGAGGCTGCCCACAATGACGAGCGCGATGACAAGCAGCAGCAGGGCCAGGTAGAGGACCCTCAGCGGGAAGGGGCGCCTTCCTCCTCCACCGCTCGCCAGCGAGAAGGGGGCAGGAACAGGACTGCTACCACTTGCACTGGCAGGAGGAATAAAGGTGGCAGCGGCAGCCGACCCCGGACCAGGCCAGTCGCGCGACAGTGGGCCCGCGCCCCCTGTGGTCCGCATGCCTCCAAAGTTCCCCGTGGCCTGCGTTGGTTCCTCTGGTGTGATAGGGCGAGTGCCGGAGATGGCGCCAAAGCGCTGGAAGAGCAGAGCCTCGATATCACGCTGCATGGCGGTGGCGCTCTGGTAGCGCTGATCTGGCTCCGGCTGCAGAGCGTAGAGCAGGATGCGCTCAATCTCTGGCGAGAGCTGCGGATTCAGGCTACGCACCGCTGGATAGCTGAAAGGCGGATAGTTACGCGGGTCGCGCCCGGTCAGAAGCTGATGCAGGGTTGCCGCCAGCGCGTAGAGGTCGGAACGCGGGTCGGCCTTTCCCTGGTACTGCTCCGGTGGGGCATAGCCAGGAGTACCAAACGCGCTCGTCTGCCTGCGCAGAGCACTGCGCACCCCTTCGGCCCGGGCGACGCCAAAGCCTACCAGATAGGCATGCCCGTCGCTGGCACCGATCACGATCTTGGCCGGCTTGATGTCACAATGGACCACCGGCGGGGTCTGCAGCTCCAGATATGCCAAAATATCGATAATATCGGTAGCATAGATCAGGGCCTCTCGCTCGCCCAGCGGACCCTGCCGGCGCTCTAGCAGCTCTTCCAGGTTCTGGCCCTCGATATACTCCTCGACCATAAAGTAGCGCTCGCCCTCCTGGAAGTGGTCAGTGACGGCGGGGATGAGAGGATGATCCAGATGGGCCAGCAGTGCTACCTCGCGCTTGAACTGCCTAAGCTCTTCCTGGCGTTGCAGGGGATCGCTCGTTTCCGAAAGAAGCTCTTTGATGACGACTCGCTTGCCGTTGAGGCGATGATCGATGGCCAGCAGGGCGGCCCCGCTCGCCCCTCGTCCAAGGAGGCGGACGACCTCATAGCGCCCCCCCTGCAGGCGCGTACCCGGCATCAAGGGGCCTGCCATCGTCTGGCTACTGGCAGGCGAGCTGCTTCCAGCAAGCACAGGGTGGCCACAAGAGCTGCAAAAGCGCGCTTCGGGGCGATTGGCTGCGCCACAATGAGGACATTCCATAGCTTCGCGCCTGCCTCCTCTGCCCAATGGCAAAGCCTGTTCATCCGAATTGATCGCTGCGCTGCTGCATGCACCGATGGGCCAACCGACGGTCTGGCTTTTCAGTGGCCTGCCTCCCAAACCTCGGCCAGTCGTCCATCAGGTTGCCATCTCTCTTCTCCTGGCAGAATTGAGGGAGAGCAAGGATCGACCAGGAGCGCCGGGTGCACACGAGAGAAAGCCTGGCCGGATCAAGCAGATAACCAGCTATCTCCGCTCGCCGTCAGCCAGCCAGCCAGCGCATCACGCTTCTATCAGAGATCTTCTCTATCAGATAGAATACGCATACTGAGGGCGAAAGTTAAAGGCTGCCATGCGTAGACAAGGTCATCCAGCCAGAGCCAGAGAGCCGGGACCGGACTGAGCGGCTCTACAAAGAAGAACGATCGACAGGCGTTCCCTGTTGCAGAGCCGCTCGTGTTGGAGGCCAGGTCGTCATTGGCACCGGGGCCAGTGTGCGACCCTCAGAGGTAGGAGCTGCCTATTTCAAAAAGTGGCCCTGAATGGACTCCAGCCTAATATGGCCGACATTATCAACCATCAGCACCACTACCGCCTTGTTTTGGGGATTGCCATCGCTGCCGAAGGCAATGGAGCCGCTGATGCCTTGAATGCTGTGTGGGCCATTGAGCTGCGTCAGCGCTCGCTGCAGGTCCTGGCCGCTGAAAGTTGTCTTGCCGCCGCTGACAAGCAGCTTGCTGGCTTGCAGGAGGGCCAGCGTTGCATCGTAGGCCAGGATGCTGTCCGTGAAGGGTCGGGTATAGCCATAGCCACCATGCTGCCCGCTGGCGTTGAACACCTGGGCATAGGTCGTAAAGAAGGCCGGCTGGGGCAACCCCAAATAGCCCCACTCATCAGGATAGGCGAACGCCGTGAAATGGAGGCGCAGGAAGCCAGCGCGGGCGTTGCTGGGATAGCCTTGCAGCAAATAGAGGCCATCGCCCCCCATCACTTGCAGATGGGCAAAAGGACCAGAGGTCGGCAGCTTGCTGAGCAAAGAGGCGATATCAGCTGAGAAGCCGGCAAAGTAGATCAGGTCGGGCTGATGGGTCAGGGCATCTTGTAACAGGGCCGGCAGGGTCGCCGGTTTGCCAACCGTATACTGCTCGCGGACGACAATGCTGCCGCCATCGCTGCGATAGCGTGTGCTGAAGGCGGTAGCCAGGCTTTGGCTGTAGGCATCGGCAGGGTCGAAGAAGAGGGCCACCCGTCTTGCTTGCAGACGTTGATAGCTGTAATCGGCCCCGATGAGCCCCTGTTGCTGATCCGAGGGGCAGACGCGGAAAAAATAGGGCGAGCGGCCCGTCAGCAAATCGCTCGAAGCCGTCTCCGAGACCATCGGCAGATGGGCCTGTGCCAGAATGGAGAGGGCATTGAGGGCTCGCGAGCTGTAGGGCCAGCCCATGACGCCCACGATCGTTTTATCAGCCTGGGCCGCCTGGACGATTTGCTGCGCGACAGTGGTAGCAAAGAGGCTGCTGCCGCCAGAGTTGGCGATCAGTAAGCGCACCTGCAGTCCATCCCCGAGCTTCCCGCCGCTGTTGTACTCCTTCTGAGCCAGATAGGCCCCTTGCAGGTCACCTCGTCCGGCTCCTACTGCCGCGGGATCAGGTCCGCTGAGCATGGTGGCGACGATGAGAGTGATATAGGGGCTGCCCGAGGAGAGGACGCGCTGATCCTCCAGATAAATGAGGGCCTCCGCATCATTCTCATCGAGGCTGAGAGCCGACTGCCAAAGGGCAGCGGCCCCGGCGATATCTCCGCTCTGCAGGTGCTGGGCCGCCTGCTGCTTCAGTTTGCCATCGGGGCGGCTCGTGTCAAAAGCAGCCCGGCCATCGCTGATGCCGATGTAGTCCTTCTGACCTGTCGCAGGATCGACCACCGTATAGGCGCCAAGGCCATTCTTCAAAGCTGGCGGCGAAGGCGCTACCGGCGGCGAGGCCCCGGGACGTGTAGCCGCCGTTGATCCGCTCTGTCTCACGGCGTGCGGCAGAGCCAGCAAGACGGTCGCTCCCAGAATGACCACCAGCAAGCCGACGGCCACAAGGAGATGCAACAAAGGAACTTTCCTGCGACCGAGAGTGAGCGGCCTGGAGAGCAAAGACTGCTGCTTGTTGAGAGGCTGAGACCCAGGCCCTACCGACGAGGCAGTTGCAGCAGGCGAGGGCGGCGGCAGTAGTTGCGGGCTTTCCGCCTGTGCGATGGAAGCCGGAGGAGGCGTCTGGGGCAGACCAGGCCATCTCGAAGCGGGCACCGTGCTCTCCATCAGCGAAAGGGGCGTACTTGGCCCAGCCACCGCGCCGGGGGCAGGAGGACTAAATGGTACACCGAAGTGATGGAGCAAAATGGCATCGATCTCACGCTTCATGAGGGCAGCATGCTGGTAGCGCTGGCCAGGGTCACGCTGCAGCGCCTGCATCAGCACGCGCTCGGTCTCAGGGGAAATGCCAGGACGGAGGGTCCGAACAGGAGGATAGCTAAAGGGCGGCTGCTGCCGAGGGTCCCAGCCAGTCAAGAGCTGGTGGAGGGTAGCAGCCAGGGCATAGAGATCGGAGCGATGATCAACCTGGCCTTGATATTGCTCTGGCGCCGCATACCCCGGCGTCCCCAGAATGGTCGGACGCTGACGCAGCCGATTGCGGGCCCGCTGCGCCGTGGGGGGAAGCAGGTTGACCAGGTGAACATCGCCATCTCGCTGGCCAATGACAAGGTTCGTTGGCTTGATGTCCCCATGAAAAATAGAAGGTACGTTATTCTCAAGATAGTCCAGTAGATCGAGAAGCTCAGAGGCGTAAATGAGTACATCGCGCTCGGAGAGCGGCCAGGAAGATTGCGCGAGCCGCTTCTCTGCGTGCTCTCCTTCTACGTATTCCTGCACGAGAAAGTAGCGCTCTCCCTCTAGAAAATGATCAAGCACTCGTGGCAGGAATGGATGATCAAGGCGTGCCAGAAGGGAGGCTTCAAGCCTGAGCTGCTTGAGATCTTGCTCACGGCGCCAGGGATCAGTGGCCTCAGTGAGTAGCTCTTTGATGACCACCCGCCTGCCGCCATGCTGCTGATCGTTGGCCAGCACTGCAGCGCCTGCCCCACCCCAACCGAGCACGCGAGAGACGTAATAGCGCCCGCCGTAAAGAAAGCTGCCTGGCGCCAGGGTTCCAGCAACGACGCTGGCCCCATCGGTGGCGGCTTCCCTTGGCAGAGGACCGAAGCAGTGGGCACAGAAGCCGGCCCCAGGGCGAGTCATTGCCCCGCAGTGAGGACATTGCATCGTTCGTGTACCTGCCTTCCTTGCCCGAATATGATGGCTGGGCACGAATTGAAGAGAGAGCCAATGCTAACTGTCACTCTCCTCTTATGGAGATTCTCCCTTTCTACATCCAATCAGAGACACTGGACACATCGCCTGTTGCACGTGTTCAGAACAGACATATACCCCCTCTAGGAAGAAATACGTCTCTACCGGGGAGAGATTAACAAGCAGGGAGAAAAGCAGGAGCTTTGTCGGTGAGGCCCAGCTGCAGCATAAGGGGAGGCGTTGGGGGAGAGGGGAAGAGGAAGAGAGCAGCAGCTACCCAGGCCACGAGCAGGGGGCCAGGCCAAGGCGAAGCGCCAGGAAGAGCAGCGAGCAAGCGGTCGATCGATCGGTCAGTCAGTCAGTCAATCAGGCAGCTTGCTTTTTTCAACCAAAGAGGCGCTCTGCTTTCGCCAGCCGGCGCTCAGCCAGGTTGACCCACCTGCACGCAGCAGAGAGCTATATTATGGGCAGGTCTTGCTACCAAGAACAAAGATGCCTCAGAGGTGCTGACAGCGCAAGGAGATGATCCCGGGAGCGAAGTGGTTTGCTTTTTTGAGATATTCCTCTTCGTTCCCCTCGATCATCAGCTTGTGCATGACCACCACATCGCCGTCGGGCAGAGGCTCGGCGGGCTGCAGGCACAGCTCCATGATGGGGCAGCCGCGTTCATAGACCTTGACCAGGCCACCGGCACCGGGAATGCGGTAGACGCGATGACTGATCGAGGGGCTAGCCACCTCCAGGTATCCGTACTTAATCAGCTGCTGATACTGGCTCTCCGTCAACATCTCGCGGAGCAGCGCCTTGGCGCGACTCTCGGCAGAGAGGCGTTCATTGCGCGAGAGGCGCGGCCCGACGCTGTTCCCTTCGAGGGATCGAGAGAGATAATAGATGGCCAGCAGCAAAAAGAGCAGCCAGATACCCAGGAAGAGCGTCAGAGTTTCTAACATAGCTGCTTACGCTCCTCGCCGGTTGCGCCGATTAGCCTCCTACGACGCGCGGCACCACCACGATCTGCTCGGCTGTTCGATCAAACTCATCGATGCGCTGCGCTGGCTTGCCTGGCTCGACCTTAAAGGCCGTGGCACCACGCATACGCTCCTCGCGAAAGATACGTTCGGCCTCGCGCACAGCGGCCAGAGCTTCGGGATCGCTGGCCTCAACCTTCTGCAGATCCCAGGAGATCCGATCGTCGCCGCGACGGGACATTACCCGTAGCATTCCCAAAGCTAAACTCCTTCTCTGTTTCACAGACAAGCAAGCACACTAGACAAACCGAGCTGACCTGCATCGGTCTCCCTTTCCTTGCTTTTCACTCCCTCCCTTGCGCTTGCTCCAGCGCTCTACCTCGCCTCAGCTCTTCCTGATCTGACCTTGGGGCGAAGGATGGGAGCCTGATACAGGTTAGAATCAGGATAGCACGCTTTACCAACCTGAGTCAAGGGCTGCATGACTGTACTTTTTTATGTCAGCGTGGGCAAGGTGACGCTGACGGTGGTGCCCATCCCAGGTGTAGACTGCACCGCGATCGTCCCGCCGAGCTGCTCAACCAGGAGGCGCGCGACGCTTAGTCCCAGTCCCAGACCGGCGCCGCTGCCCTCCAGAAGCTGCTCGCTGCCAGCCGGCGGCTCGGCTCGATAGAAAGGTTCGAAGATCTGTGGCAGGGCTTCGGGCCGGATACCCACGCCGCTATCGGCGATGCTGATGGCCAGGCCCACCAGGCCAGTGGGCAGCGTGGCAGCCGTGGCCTCCAGGCTGATCCGTCCCCCAACGGGGGTATAGGCAAGGGCATTGGCCAGCAGGTTGCGCAGAATCTGGCGCGCGCGCTGGCTGTCGGTTCGTATCTTTCGGTAGTGGGTCAGTAGCTCCTGAGCGAAGCGCTTCTCTAGCCGTAGGTGTCGCAGCCGTGCGCTATACTCCAGTTCTTCGACGGCGCCCTCTATGAGGTCTTCCAGGGCCACCATATTGCTGCTCAGGCGTAGCTGGCCACTGCTGGCTCTTAGCCAACAGAGCAAGTTTTCCAGCGAGAGATAGAGCTGCTCGCTGCTGGCACGCGCGCGCTGGAGGTAGTCGCGCGCCTCTTGGGAGAGTTCCGACCCGTCGGGGGCCTCGCTCCTTCCGAAGGCACTTGCTTCAGCGGCGAGGAGCAGATCGAGAAAGCCGTTGATGCGGTTCAGGGGCGCCCGTAGCTCGTGGGCGATGCGCGCGAGGGGCAGATCGCTTAGGGTGAGACCGTCACCCTTTTCGCTCTTCTGTCGACTCTGGAGCTTCCTGCGCTCGTCATCCTCGAAGACCTCGTCTGCTGCGGCGCTGTCTTGCTCATTGCTCATGGTTGCTTCCACTCTCGTCTTTCATCAGCCGAAATATGGTGCGGGTATGGTGCAAGCGTTTTTGCTTTCTATAGTTGGTGTCAACATGACAGAATTGGCGACCAGGCGCTTTCAGGCGGCGGTGCCGGGCCATTGCGATTATTATAGCAAAGGCAAGGTGAAGAGGATACGGGCCCCGGCCCCGGGCACGTTCTCGGCCCAGATCCTGCCGCCGTGGGCTTCGACGATGGCGCGTACAATGGCCAGGCCCAGGCCGCTGCCCCCGGTGTCGCCGCGGCGCGCCTCATCGGCGCGATAGAAGCGATCAAAGATGCGTGGCAGGGCCTGGGTGGGAATGCCGCTGCCGGTATCGGTGACCGCTACGACCATCTGGTGCTCCTGCTGCACAGCGTCGATGACGACCATGCCGCCCGGTGGGGTGTGGCGCAGGGCGTTGTCGCAGAGGTTGGAGAAGACGCGGGTCAGCATATCGGGATCGGCCTGGACTGGCGGCAGGTTGTAGTCGATGGTGTTACACGGTTCGACGTTGGCGCGTTCAAATTCGGGCGTCAGAACGGCCAGCACTTCATCAACCAGGACAGCCAGGCGCACGGGTTTGCGCTGCAGCTGCAAGGCGCCGGCCTCCATCTTGGCCATCATATGCAGGTCCCTGACAAGGCGACGCAGGCGCAGGGTTTCGCGCACGATGATGCGACCGGTGGCCTCATAGTCTTCGCGGCTGCGGTTGACCCCATCGATGAGGGATTCGCCGAGGCCGGCAATGGCCGTTAGGGGCGTGGCCAGGTCATGGGTAATGTTCATGATGAGTTCGCGCCGCCACAGCTCTTGCTTGCGCAGCTCCTCGACGTCGCGTTGCAGTTGGGTCGCCATTTCGTTGAAGTTGTGGGCCAGCTCACCCAGTTCGCCTTTGGCCCCGGTCTGGACACGTACGTCGTAGTGGCCGCTGGCCAGTTGTCGTGTGGCGCGGGTTAGTTTGGCCAGCGGGCGCGTGATGGTGCGTGAGAAGAGGACTGCCGCCAGGACAGCAATGAGGGCCACGGCAATGGAGGCGATGAGGACGGAGCGGCTCAGGGTGGCCACCAGCGGGGGCATGGTGCCCTCCAGGGCGTAGCGCGAGGTGACAAAGAGGACCCCGACGACTGGACCGCTTTGGGAGTCGCCTCCGTAGAAGATGGGCGCAACCACGAAGGGACGGGTAGAACCTGGGGGGCCACCATCGCCTATGTCGGCAACGGTCTGCTGTCCATGTGTGCCCTGGGTGAGCGCGGTGCGCACCCGGGCGTAGTTGATCTTGAGATCAGGGTCGGTCGAGGCCAGCAGGACAGTGGCCAGGGTGGGCCGCCCGCGGATGAGGGCCGGATAGACTGGCTGCAGATGGGTGGCTGCCCGCGGGAGATAGGCATAGACAATGACCAGGGAGTCCTGCCCTTGAGCACCGCGTACGATGGGAGCCAGGACATCGCTGGCGGCCCCTGCCAGGGTGCGCTGATGGGCCTGCATGTCGCTGCCAATGCGCCGGGCACTGCCGCTGGCCAGGTCCGTCAGTTGTTGGCGCTGGTCCAGACCATAGAAGTAGGCCACGGACAACAAAATAATGAGCGCCAGCAGGGCAGTTGCCAGCAGCGCAACGAGCATAGAGCCGAGCGCCAGCCTCCAGCGAATGCTGTGCCACCAGTGCGTACGCATCGTTCTCGCCCCCTTTCTCTCACTTACGCAGGCTACCGCTCACGATTCACCGCCTGACTGACTCTGCCAACGGCCCTCTTCCGTTGTCCGTTGACACAACTCGCCTCGCCTCGCCTAGCGTGTTCCTTTGAGGGCGCCAGTGGCGTCAAATTTGTAGCCAACGCGCCAGACGGTCTTGATGTAGCGCCTCTCGGCATTGGTTTCAATCTTCTTGCGCAGGGCGCTGATGTGGACGTCAATGATGTGACCATCCCCCAGGTAGTCGTAGCCCCAGACTTTGTTCATGAGCATCTCACGGGTAAAGACGCGATCGGGCGAGCGCGCCAGCAGAGCGAGCAGGTCGAACTCGGTCGGAGTGAGGGCAACTTCGCGCCCGTCAACTTCAACGCGCCGCGCGGGCAGATCAATGGTCAGGCCGGGGAAGCGCAGCACTTCGCTTTCGCGCTTCTCCTGGCCACCATTGCCCTCGCTACCGCCTCCGCTGGTGCGACGCAGGATGGCCCGCACGCGACTGACCAGCTCACGCGGGCTGAAGGGCTTGACCAGGTAATCGTCGGCTCCGAGGTCCAGACCCCGAATGCGATCGTCTTCGTCACCACGGGCCGTCAGGATGAGAATAGGTGTGGAGGACCAGGAACGAATGCGACGACAGACTTCGAAGCCGTCCAGCCCCGGCAGCATGATGTCGAGAATGACCAGGTCCGGCTTCTCGCGGGCGTGGAGGGCCAACCCATCCGCCGCATCGTGGGCCGCGACGACACTGTAGCCCGCATCTTTGAGGTACAGATTGAGTAAATGGATGATACCCTCTTCGTCTTCTATGATGAGGATTTTCTGTGCCATTGCTCGCTGCTGCGCGCTCCGCTCTCAGCTGGCCGCCGCGCTCCCGCCTGGTTTGCCCCACCCAGGGGAACGGATTGGGAGCGCCAGGGTCGGCGGCGCGCCGGAACGCGCGACCTCCTGTCCGTTAGATAATAGTATCATATGCTCTTCCTGCCAGCCGGCCCTTGAGCCGGCGGCTCCCTTCCTCTCTGCCAATCTTGAGCAAATCTTGAGCTTCTCATTGAGGACTTCTTTATCTCTGAGCGCTATGATACTTAGCGCCAGGGAGAGCGAGCGGATGCCAGAGAAAGTAGATGGGGCTCGCTCCCTTCCTCATGTGCCCCAGGCACTGACTGAGCATGTCTGTCTTGTTTGTGCTCGGGAGAACTCTGTGACGTCAAAGAGCCTACTCTTGAAAGAGCGAGAAGAAAAAGGAGCGATGCCGCTATGAAGCATATGAAAAAGGCGTTCTTGATCGGTGGTGGCGCTGTGCTTTTGCTGCTGTGTATCGTTTTCGGCGCCCTCTTTGCCAGGCCGCTACTGGCCAGCGCGACCGGCCAGAGCGGCAGCCCGCAGGCGACAGCGACGCCGGCTGCGGCCAGCAAGACTGGGGCCTATTGTCAGCAGTGGCTCAAGGATCTGGCGAACCGTCTGCATGTCTCGGTCGCAACCCTGCGCCAGGATAGCAATGCCGCCCTCAGCGATGTCCTCGACCAGATGGTCAAGGATGGCAAGCTGACGCAGAGCGAAGCCACGGCCATCAAGCAGCGTCTGACGACTCACCCGGGCTGCAGCGCTGTGCTCAAAGGCGCGACGCGGCTCGCCATCCGCCAGCAGTTGAAGCCTTACCTGCCCGATCTGGAGAACCAGATCGCTCAGGGTCTGCATCTGAGTGCTGATCAGCTCAAAGCGCAGCTGCAGGCCGGCAAGACGCTCAAGCAGATTGCTGATGCCCAGCACATTTCAGCCAGCCAGCTCCATACGATCGTTCTCAACGCCATCGAGCATGAGCTGGATCGCGCGGCCCAGGCCGGCACCATCACCCAGCAGCAGGCGAGCGCCATCAAGCAGTACCTGCAGAAGCACCCGGCGCTGATTACCCGGCTGGTTAACCGCCACTTTAAGTCTGGTACGCTCTAGTTTCCTCCTTTTTTCCTGTCTCATGGTCTGATCGCGTCATGATGCTGGCTGAGCCAGCAGACAGGAGGGGTCGGGCGCAGGTCGTCAGATCTGCTGGCCCGACCCCTTTTGTCTTGCCTGCTGCTTTCTCGCTTCCTGGCCTCCTGGCCTCGGTGAGCAGCGGCCTGCCAGGCTAGGAGGAGGCTCCTGACTGGCCACTCTGGCCCAGCTTGCGACGGTGCTCTCGTTCGCGTAGCTCGACGCGGCGGATCTTGCCAGAAATGGTCTTGGGGAGTGTCTCGACAAATTCAATCTCGCGCGGGTATTTGTAGGGCGCGGTGACGCGGCGAACATGCTCTTGTAGCTCGCTGGCCAGCTCGGGC
>NZ_BDGT01000062.1 GCF_001748285.1 Thermogemmatispora onikobensis
CGTCTGGACTTCGATGCCAATGGCTTCTCCGTACTCGGGTTCGCCCGGGTCGACACCGTCGAACAGGTAGTGGCGCAGGAAGGCACGCAGGAGCGGCGAGTGGGAGACGCAGAGGTAGCGCCGCGGCTGGCGAGGCGGGTCGTCGGCCAGACTGCGCGCGAAGGTCCACAGGCGCCGCGCTGCGCACAAGGAGTCTTCGCCCGGCGGATCAGCCAGCGTGACCCAGTAGCCAATGCGGTCGGGCGTGCTCCAGAAGCCCTGCCAGAAGGGGTGACGCGCGACGTCTTCGGCGCTGAGGCTGCAGCCGGGTGGCAGCTGCTCCAGCAGGGCGGCGGCGCTACTGACCATCTCGACGCGCGTGCCGGCCAGGTAGAGGTCGGGCGTGCGCAGGGCGTCGTTACGCCGCGGCTCGTGGACAACAATACGCTGCTCCGACGTGGCCATCTCGCTGGCACGGGCGGCGCAGGTGCGGCTCAGCACCTCGTAGAGGACCTGAGCGGTCTCGCTGGCGCGCCGGGGCGCAGCGTGCAGAATGATCACCTCTTCGCCGGGCTGCAAGCGCGGGGCCAGCGCTTCCGCCAGACGCGCGATCTCTTGCTTGCCCTCCTCGGTCACGGGGATATCGCCGCGGTGCGAGGCGACGCGCCCGTGACGCAGAAGCTGGATCACCAGCGGCGCGGGCCGCTCGCTCATGGCTGCTCCTCCGCGATGAGGGCGAAGGCGCGCGCCGGGGCGCTGTCGATGCCAGCGAAGTGGTAGAAGGGGGCGAAGAACTGGCAGCGCGGCGGCAACTGCGCCAGGTTGACCAGCCCCTCAATGAGGGGAATGCCCGCCCCGAGAATGGTGCGATGGACCACGAACTGATCGGCGGTCCAGCCCTGCTCACGGGCCGCCGGCTCCTCGAAGAAGTCGCAGCCGATGCTCTTGGGCTGCTTCGCGACCAGCCAGCGAGCCGCTGCCTCGGTCAGGGCCGGCGAGCGCGGGAAGTAGATGGGCGTGCCGATGGCGCGCTGAGCCCAGTCGCTGCGCAAGAGCAGGATGTCGCCGGGGCGAATCGCTTCCCCGCGAGCGCGCAGGCGCTCGACCGCTCGCTCCAGCAGCGGGACGTCGATGAGCATGCGCTCCTCAACGGGCGTTAGATCGAGGACGACGGCGCTACCGATGACGCGCTCAAGGGCCACCTGGTCGATGGCCTCGCCGCGCTCGAAGCAGTGCAGGGCCGACTCGACGTGACAGCCCGTATGCAGGCTCATGGTCACCTGGCCCGACTGCCAGTAGGGCCGCTCGCCCACGGCTCCTTCACCGATTTTGGTGCGTACCTCGAAGTGAACGCCGATGTTGGTTGACGGTGGTCCCTTGAAGCCCTCGGGGACCGCCGGCGTCAAATCGATGATTTTAGTCATAGCCTCCCTCGCCTTCGTTCTGCTCTATGGATTCCTTTTATTTATATATGGGGTGAGCTGCAGGCCAGCCCACCAGATGGGCAAGCCAGCCTGCAGGTGGGCGCTTCTTCCTCTCCCCAGCGGACGCAACTGATCAGAGCGTCCAGAAAAAGTGGCGCTCGCGGCTCTCCAGATTGGGAATGGCCTCACCCTTGACATACTGTTCGAAATGCGGGGTGGCCATATGGGCCTCGTAGGCCGCCTCGTCAGCATATTGCTCATAGATAAAGAAGAGGCGCGGGTCGTCGGGCGAGCGATGCGGCTGGTAGAAGAGACAGCCAGGTTCCTGGAGCGACAGGGGTGTCATGATCTCCAGGACGCGACGGATGGTTTCCTCTTGACCTGGCTTGGCACGCCAATAGGCAGCAACAATGTAGGCCATAGCTTGTGTTACGCTCCTCTCTGCGGCTGTTTTTTGCCAACGCGGTTTCGCAGGACGCCGATGCCTTCGATCTCTAGCTCGACCACGTCGCCCTCGCGCAGCCAGCGATCCAGCTCCAGCCCGGAGCCGCCGGCGGCGGTGCCGGAGCCGAAGACCTCGCCGGGATAGAGGGTCTGGGCCTGGGAGGCGTAGGCGATCATGTCGGCAAAGGTGTGGTGCATGTGGCCCGAGTTGTCCTCACCCCAGACCTCACCGTTGACGCGCACGACCATGCGCAGGTTGCCCGGATCGATCTCGTCGGCGGTGACGATGCAGGGTCCCAGCAC
The DNA here is from genome assembly GCF_001748285.1 of Thermogemmatispora onikobensis. Classification (NCBI taxonomy): domain Bacteria; kingdom Bacillati; phylum Chloroflexota; class Ktedonobacteria; order Thermogemmatisporales; family Thermogemmatisporaceae; genus Thermogemmatispora; species Thermogemmatispora onikobensis. The sequence continues at coordinate 2,151 of NZ_BDGT01000062.1, forward strand.
GTTGGAGCCGTCCCAATCCTTGGCCTTGCACGGCCCCATGTTGACAGGCAGTTCGCGCGTCTGCACGTCGCGGGCCGACACGTCGTTCCAGATGGTGTAGCCAAAGATGTAGTGCATGGCCTCCTCTTTGGGGATATCCTTGCCACGCCGTCCAATGATGGCGGCCAGCTCCAGCTCATGGTCGAGGCGCTCGGTGTAGGCCGGCCAGGGGATCTCTTCGTCGGGGCCAATGACCGTATCGGGCAGCCCTTTGTAGTAAGCGGGCACTGTGTACCATTCGGGGGCGATGGGTCGTCCGAGGCGCCCCATCGCGTTCTTGAGGTGGCCCTCAAAGGCCAGAAAGTCGCGCAGGGAGCGAGGACGCAGCGGCGCCAGCAGGCGCGCCCCGCTGACAGGCTCCCGGCGGGCGATGGGGGCCCCGGCTTCGATGAAGGCCACCATGTCGCCCGCGAAGCCCACATCAAAGATCTGCTCTCCCTCGAGCAGGCCGACGCGCGGTCCCTGGCCCGCATCGTAGGTCACAAATTTCATGGTTGGCGACTCCTGATTCTCTCTCTCACTAAGGATAACAGAGGCGGCATTACGAGACAGGGGCGGCTCCAGGCCCCGGCTGACGCCGTCGTTCTTCGGCCAGCAGGGCCGCGGCGCGCTGGGCGGCCTGTACAATCTTGAGATAGCAGCCACAGCGGCAGAGATTGCCCCCGAGCGCCCGTCTGATCGTCTCCTCGTCTGGCGCTGGTTGCTCCTCCAGCAGGGCCTTGATGGTCAGAATCATGCCAGGAGTGCAGTAGCCGCACTGAAAGGCCTGCACCTCCTCAAAGGCGCGCTGGACGGGATGATGGCCGCCCAGGCCCTCAACGGTGGTGATCTCGCAGCCCTCGGCCAGCGGCGCCAGCAGAATACAGGTTGAGATGGGCTGGCCGTTGAGCAGGGCCGTACAGGCGCCGCAGATACCCAGGCCGCAGGTCTCGCGTACGCTGCGCAGGCCCAGCTCGCGCCGCAGGACCTCCAGCAGCATCTCGTCTGGCTCGGCCTGCACTGCGACCGGCTGACCGTTGAGTGTGAAATGGATCTCCATTGCTGCCATGATGGCGCTCCTTCCCTTCTTCCTTCTGCCCTTCCGTCGAGATTAGACCGGCGCAGCGCTGCGAACGCGGCGGCGCTCGCTCGCTTCAAGGACACGTTCGGGCGTGAGCGGCAGGTCGCGCACATGGATGCCGAGCGAGAAGAGGGCGTTGCCGATGGCGGCGGGCACCGGCGGTAGGGCGGTCTCGCCCAGCCCGTGGATCTCGGCGCCGGGTCGCTCGATGAGGTCGTAGGTGATGCGCGGCAGGTCATCAGCCGCCGGGATGTTGTAGTCGGAGAGATTGGCGTTGGTGACCTGGCCCTCGGCAAAGGTGATCTCCTCGAAGAGGGCGCTGCCGAGGCCCATGATCATCGAGCCTTCGTTTTGCAGCTGGGCCGCCGGCGGATTGACGACGCGCCCGGCGTAGATGGCCGTGTGCAGGTGAACGACCTCCAGCTTGCCGGTCTCCTCGTCGACTCGCACCTCGGCGGCAGCGGCTCCCTGATGCCAGTGGGTCGAGGCGATGCCCTGGCCCGTGTCGGGATCGAGGCCGCCCTCGTTGACGCACTCGCCGTAGCCCAGCTCGCCGTTCTCCTTGAGCTGGCGCACAGCCTCCACCAGGGCCCGCCCCATCATGTAGGTCGAGCGGCTGGAGGTGGTGCGGGTATCGTAGGGCACAATGTCGGTGTCCGGCAGAGGGAAGTGCACACGTTCGACAGGCACGCCGAGCTGTTCGGCGGCCAGCATGCGGATGGCTCGCCAGGCCCCCTGGCCCATCTCGGCGGTGGCGCAGTGGACCGTGTAGCTGCCATCATCGTTGGCCTCGACGACGATTGAGGCCCGGCTCGGCGTCTGCATGCCCTTGAGCAGCACGGCCAGGCCCTTGCCACGCCGTCCCTCGCGCCAGCCGATCTGCCCGGCTACCGCCTTGAGGCAGTCGGCGAAATGCACATCGTGCATGACTTCGCCCGTACAGTAGCGATCGCCATCAACCAGCACATTCTTGAGGCGCAGCTCCAGCGGGTCCAGCCCCAGGCGTTCGGCCAGGAGGTCCATTGTGCGCTCCGAGGCCCAGACGGCTTGCGTGGCCCCGTAGCCGCGGAAGGCGCCGTTTGATGGCAGGTTGGTATAGACGCAGTAGGAGTCGACCCAGACGTGAGGGATGCGATAGGGACCGGGCGAGGCGAAGCCCATCTTCTGGGCGACGCCGGGGCCGCAGTCGGCGTAGGCGCCGGTGTTGGCCCAGCAGGTGACCTGCTTGGCGACCAGGGTCCCGTCGCGTCTGGCGCCCAGCTTGACGTGGATGGCGGACGGATGACGGTTGAGGGTCAGCCATTCCTCGTCACGCCGCAAGACGAGCTTGACGGGGCGTCCGGCCTTGCGCGCCAGGCAGGCGACGATAGCCTCGTAGCGCACGAAGGTTTTGGAGCCAAAGGCGCCGCCCATCGGCGGGGCGATGATGCGAATGCGCTCCTGGGGCAGGCCGAAGATGCCGGCCAGGTCCATGCGCAGGTTAAAGGGCGTCTGCGTCCCCGTCCAGACCTCCAGGCGCCCGTCGGCTGTCCAGCGCGCCAGACAGGCATGAGGCTCCATCGGGACATGCTGGGCGCTGGGTGTGCGATAGGTCTCTTCGACAATGACCTCGGCCTCGGCAAAGCCCTGCTCGATGTCGCCGTGGCGGATGCGAAAGTGGTGGCAGACGTTGCGCTGCGGCTCGGGGCGCATGCCGAAGTAGGCGGCGTCGTTCTGGGAGACGGCCAGATCTTCATGAAGCAGGGGCGCGCCCGGCTGCATGGCCTCGACAGCGTCGAAGACCGCCGGCAGCTCTTCGTAGTCGACCTCAATTAGCTCGGCGGCTTCGCGCGCGGCCCTCGGCGAGGAGGCGGCGACGGCGGCCACCGGGTCGCCAATGTAGAGGGCGCGCTCAACGGCCAGCACCTGCTGATCTTTGATCTGGCAGCCGTAGAGGCCGAGAGCGCGTACGTCGTCGGGAGTCAAGGCCACTACGTCGGCGGGCAAGGCCGAGGTGTCAACGCGCAGAACGCGGGCATGGGCGTAGGGCGAGCGCACAATGCAGGCATAGAGCATATCAGGCAGCTCGACATCCTGGGCATAGCGGATGGCCCCGGTCACGCGCGGGTCAGGTTCAGTACGATGGGTGTTCTCGCCTGGCTCAGGCATGGCCCTAGACATGGCGCTGGCTCCCTCCTTCCGTGGCGATGATCTGCTGATGGAGATCTTCTAGCGCTCGGCGCACCTCGACCGCGATGACGCGCCGGCGGTAGCGGGCCGAGCCGCGCGCGTCGCTGAGCGGCTCGATGGCGGCGGCGTAGCGCTCGCCGATCTCGCGCGCCAGCTCTGCATTGATGCCCGCCTGGCCCTCGGCCAGAGCGCAGATTTCAGGAAAATACTGCGGGCGCTCGGCGACGGCGCCGACGGTGACGCGCAGGCGTCCCTCACGACGCACGGCGGCGACGGCCACGCAGGGGCGGTCTTCGCTGGAGCGCGATCGGAATTTACGGTAGACGGCCCCCTCGATCCCTCCGGGAACCTGGATTTCGGTGAGCAGCTCGTCGGGGCGCAGGCTGGTTTCATAGTGGCCGACAATCAGCTCCTCGACGGAGATCAGGCGCTGGCCCTGGGGGCTGCGCGCGACGACGCTGGCGCCGAGGGCGTGCAGCAGGGCCGGCGGATCGGAAGCATAGTCGGCATCAGCCAGGACGCCACCGACGGTGGCCTGGTTGCGCACGCGCGGACTGGCGACCAGGGCGAAGGTGCTGGCCAGCACAGGCCAGCCGCGCTGAACCAGCGGCGAGCGCTCCAGGGCGCGGTGAGTGGTCATGGCGCCGATGCGCAGCAGAGGCTTGCCGCTGGCACTGGCATCCTCGACGCGGAGGTAGGCCAGTTCCGCTATCTGGCGTAGGGTGAGCAGGGCAGCGGGTTGCAACAGGCCCTGATTGATCAGAATGCCGACAAAGGTGCCGCCGGCCACAACCGTGGCCTCCTCGCCATAACGGGCGCGCAGTTCCAGGGCCTCCTCCAGGGAGGTCGGGGCAAGCCACGCAGGAATTGGTCTGGCCATAAGGCTTCCAGCTTCTTTCTAGCTCGCTAGCTCTCGCGCTCTCTCACTCGCACACTTGCATTGCACGTTCGTTGCGTCGGGCGACAGGCGCCATCGCTCTGGCCCGTCGCCCGGGGTGGTCCAGTGCCACCCACCTATCTGTCCTTCCCACCCGCTCGCCCGCCCCGTCTCACTCCGGCCTCACCTTCCGGTGGATCGTAGCGGCAGGACGGGCGAGCCTGGCAAGGAAGGAAGAAGAAGAAAAAGAAGAAGCAGCACAGCCGCTCAGAGGGTGGTAATGGGACGCGACTGCAGCAGATAGAGTTGTCCGTTTTCGATGGCCCACTCGATATCTTGGGGGACGCCGAACAGCTCCATCAGGTGCAGGCCCAGCTCCGTCAGCCGGCGAACCTCCTCCGGTTCCAGCACGCGCTGTGTACCGACGATCTGCTCGCGCTTGATGGCGCCGGCGCGATCGACCACGTAGTGGTCGGGAGTGACTTCGCCCGAGACGACTTGCTCTCCGAGACCAAAGACCGCTTCGATGATCAGGCGGTCGCGGCGCCGGTTGACGGGGTCAACCGTGAAGAGGACGCCAGACTTCTCGGGGGCGAGCATCTTCTGGACAACGACGGCCATGCCAAGGTCGCGCAGCGAGCCTTTGCGCGCGCGGTAGAAGAGGGCGCGCTCGCTGAAGAAGGAGGCCCAGCAGTCGACGACACGGCGACAGACCTCTTCGGCCCCGCGCACGTTGAGGTAGGTCTCCTGTTGGCCGGCGTAGCTGGCCGCTTCGGAATCTTCAGCACAGGCCGAGGAGCGCACGGCTACCAGGCCATTGCCGGGCGCAAGGCGCTCGTAGGCGGCCACGATGGCCTCGCGTGGCGGTTCGGCCAGGCGGACCAGCTCCTGAGCTTCGGCGTGGCGCTGGTCCAGTGCCAGGGCAAGGAGACGCTCGCGGTCGACCGACTGCTCCAGGACGCAGGCCGGAATGACGAAGCCCGGCGGTACCGGCAGGCCCTGGGCGGTCATCGTTGCCAGACTGGCCCCTTTGCCGCCGGCCTGGCGCACGTCACAGCAGGCTTCCTCGTCAAACCAGAGGATCGCCCCCTGCACTTGCTGTCGCATGATACACGCACTCCTTCTCTCTCGTCGCTCGTTGACTGCCGGCGCTAGCCCTCATCTTCGACGATGCCGACGGCGCGCACGGGCGCCCCGGTGGTACCGACCCACTTGATGGGGAAGACGGCCACTTTGAAGTTGCAGGGCGGCAGCTGATCAAGATTGACCAGGTTCTCCAGGTGCCAGTAGTCTTCTTCTTTCATGACCAGGTGGGCTTCCCAGAACTGTTTGCGCTCGAACATGGCCCAGACGGGCGGGTCGAAGGTTGGGGCATCGGTTCCCATCATGCGCACGCCCTGCGAGATCAGGTAGCGGGTGGCCTCCGCCGTCATGCCGCAGTGATCGGTGAGATAGCGTGGCTCGGTATTGTAGGCGGAGGCGCCGGTCTGGATCAGAACGATGTCGCGCGGCTTGAGGGTGTAGTTGATCCTGGCCAGGGCTTCCTCAATGTCGGCGCGCGTGATGCCGTAGCCGTAGGGCTTGTCGCGGAAGTCGAGGACGACGCCGTCGGAGTAGCAGTACTCCAGGGGAATGCCTTCGGGGCCGGGCGCCTCGGGGCCGCGCACGTGTTTGAGAGCATCGCAGTGGGTGCCGATGTGGTCGCCCTGGATGACGAGATAGGAGGCCGTCAGCCAGGTGGCTCCGTATTGGGCGGCGCCGATGCCTTCGGCGAATTCTTGCCAGGTCTCGTACATCAGCAGGGCCGGCGGGACGACGCGCGGGAAGGTCATCATGCCCTTGTGCACCGGCATTGAGAGATCGACAAGGCGAGTCATGCGTGTTCTCCTTTCAGGACCAGTTCCCCGAAGAATTCGACATGCTGGCGCAGCAGGCGGCCTGCCAGGTCGCCGTCGCCGGCGCGCAGCGCTTCCAGAATGGGACGATGCATGTCGGCCAGGTGGTGCGGCTCGATTTCGGTTTTGACGACGCTGATGAGGGTGCGGGCCTCGATGCGCAGCGAGCGCCAGACTTCCTGCAGGACGCGGTTGCCACAGGCGTCGACGATCAGGCGATGGAAGGCGACGTCGTGGCAGACCTGGGCATAGAGGTCGCCGTCGTCGGCAGCGCGGTGCATGGCGGCGATCTCGGCCTCCAGGGCACCGACGTCGCCGGCCAGGCGGACCGCCGCCGCTCGCGCCGCCACCTCTTCAATGGCGGCGCGCACGGGATAGACTTCGGCCAGTTCCTGCTGGGAGACAGCGCGCACGCGCGCGCCGCGGTAGGGGACCGACTCGACGAAGCCGAGGGCCTCTAGCTCACGCAGGGATTCGCGCACCGGCGCCTGGCTGGTGCCGAATTCCTGGGCGATCTGCAGCTCGATCAGGCGGTCGCCGGGTCGGTACTCGCCCTGCAGGATGCGTGTGAGCAGGATCTCTTTGATCTGCTGGCGCAGGCTCTTGCGTGTCAGCGTCAAGCAAGGACCTCCACTACGCCGGTGGCACCGTTGACGCGGATGCGGTCGCCCGTCTTGATGCGCTGGGTGGCGTCGGAGGTGCCAACCACTGCCGGGATGCCGAACTCGCGCGAGACAACCGCCGGGTGCGAGGTCACGCCGCCGGCGTCGGTGACGAGGCCGACGATGCGCGTGAAGAGTACGACCCAGGCGGGATTGGTCATGCGGCAGACGAGGATGTCGCCTTCGCGTACCTGGTCGAACTGCTCCAGTGAGAGGACGACGCGCGCCGGTCCTTCGATAACGCCGGGCGAGGCGGCCAGGCCACGGATTTCGTCGCTCTTCTGGGCCGGCTGCTTGTAGAACTTCTCCGGGAAGCCCCAGAGGGCGTTGTAGGGGAAGGCCAGGGCCGTTTTGGTGGCGGTGCCGACCCATTCGCGCGGGCGAATGTTGTAGGCGCGCTCGCGCTCGTCGCGCCGCTGCGAGACCAGTTCGCGGGCGGGGACGGCGCCGGGATTGGTCATGAGCAGGCGCAGCTCGTTGTAGCGCAGGTACATGACGTCTTCGGGGTCGTCGAGCAGTTTGGCCTGGACCAGCTTCTTGCCGATGGCGATGAGCACCAGGCGCAGGCGGGCGTTGGTCCCCTGGTCGATGTAGAAGTGATGATCAGGGGTGAGTGGGTTCATGCGCAGTGAGAGGTCAAGGGCCTGTTGCAGGCGCTCGCGCCCTTCGCCGGGCGGGACGTCGTCCATCAGTTCGTGAATGGCGCGGTCAAGGTCCTCGCGTACGCCCTGGATGGTGCGCGGATAGTCGTAGTCGGTCTCCAGGTAGCCGCGCAGGATCTCGATGATCGGGGTGGCCTGCTCCTTCCAGGTGGGGAAGGCGAATTCGTGGGACCAGATCGATTTGTAGCCGAATTCCTGCTGATACGGCTCGATGCGCTCGCGAATGAGCTGCTGGCCGCGCGAGGATTGTTGCAGGGCGCGCCAGATGTCGGCGGCGGTTTCGCCGCGCTTGAAGAGCTGGCGCAGGTCGTCGTCGGCCTTGATCTCTTCTTTGATGCGCCAGAGGGCCTCGATGGAGTCCCAGTTACGGTCGGCCAGCGAGCTTTGCAGGCGCCCCATCAGGTTGGGGTCGACCTGGCCTTTGATTTCCTGGATGAGGGCGTTGAGGTTGAGAGTCGAAGAGAACTGGGCAAAGTTGAGCATCCAGTGGATTTTCCAGTGACGGTCGTGGATGTCGATGGCGTCCTCGAGGAGGACGGCTAGCTCGACGAGACTGGCGTGCTCGGTGTCGTAGTTGTCGAGGTAGGCAAAGTTGCGCTCCATTTCGGGACGCAGCCGTGTCTGCCACCAGTCGAGGAAGTTGTGGGCGTAGTGGGGCAGGACGGCGTTCATGTAGGCGCCGATTTTCTGGGGATAGTCGGGATCGCGCGGGACGCGCGGGACGTAGCGCGCCTGGTATTCGGTGGCTTCGGCGTGTAGTGAGGAGTCGGCGGGTACGGCGGCGGTGTAGACGTAACCGTTGATGTTTTTGGCGATCCAGTCGCAGGCGAAGGGGGTGCCGAAGCGCCGGAACATGTGGTCGCAGGTGAGCCACCAGCCGCCAATGTCGAAGAACATGGGCGAGACGGGGTTAGGGATGTGCAGGTCGTCGTAGATCCAGAACAGTTCCTGCTCGCCCTCTTCCCAACTGATGGGAAAGCTCTCGTCGCCGTAGAATGTGCCCAGGACTTCGTCGTTGCTGCTCATAAAATAAGCCTTCCTCTCTGAAAACGGGTCCCGACCTCGGGTACAGGGAGGGCTGTCTGGCTTCTGCGCAGCGCTGGGCTGGCGCGCCCTCTGGCTATCCTGCCGGCCCTGGTCGGGTGTGAGCGTTCCTCGCGCTGAACGCTGGCCGGGCCGTGTGGCGCGTGCACACGGCTGGCGCACTCAGAAGCAAGCAAGTAGTAAAGCAAGAGCAGGTCCAGGCTAGCCAGGCCGGCACATGTCTCTGTGCCGCTGCTCTCTATCAAGAATAAATTATCGATAAACGAAAGTCAAGCGGGCAGGAGAAGGTCGGCCCCCAAGAGGGAGAGCGGTGGGGAGCCGGGAGCCTGCCAGGCCCATAGGCGAGAGACAGCCAGGGATTGGCTGGCGTTGCTTGACGGGAGACGCCCGGGATGTTATGCTCACAGTGGGCGGTCTCGCTTTAAGCAAGCAGCCCGCGTGGTAGGAAATAGCGTATGCCTTGAGGAAATATGATGAGGAGTCGATCGCATGCTAAGTCGGGAGGAAGTTGAGCAACTGATCGATCAAAAGCTGGCACCTCTGCAAGAGGAGATCGCGATGCTCAAAGGTCAGTTGGGCAAAGTCGATCTCCTGGCCATTGATCACCGCAATATGCGTCAGGCGCTGACGCGCATTGAGACCGCCCAGGACAGCCTGAAGCTCGATTTCGAGCGCCAGGAGAAGCGCCTGATCCGCTTTGAGGAACAGACCAATCGTCAGTTTGCAGCCCTCAAGGGGGACACTGAGAAACTCGCAGAGCAGGTCTCTGATCTCAAAGTCGATACCACAACGCTCAAAGAGCAGATGGCGCTCGTGATTAGCATGTTGCGCCGCGTGCTTCCCTCAGATCAGTAGGGTTGCTGATCCTTCTTCTCTCTCACACGGCGACAGGCGCCGGACGGTGCGGCGGCTCGCTCGCTAGTGCTGCTTCTGCGCTGGCCGTGTGAGCCTCGGAGAGCAGAGCAGGAGCGACCCATCCACCGTCTACGGCCTACGGCGGCAGTCGTTGCGGCTTCCTCCCCTTGCTGACCGCTCGCTCTCGCTCACTGAATTAGCCGCTTCCACTCACTTGCTTCGCCCTCTTCAGCACAGGGCACTGACCTGCCAGTACCACCCATAGGATAGCTGTGGCAGGTTAGCAGCCTAGGCGCATGGCAAATCTCTATGGTCACTTGCCCCTTGCCAGGTCGGAGAGCAGCGTTTTGCGCGGTTCTTCCTCAAGAGCAAAAGCGGGCTACCTTGAAGCCAGTCGCTGTATCTGTTGTTCCTGCCAGGAATCTTCTCACTACCACTGTTGCAATCTGTCCTCTTTTGTCTCTTGACTTGTCATAGATTGTCGTCTATGCTCTGTGGAAATGGGTAGGTTGTTCTTTCGCCCCCTTGAGGGGTAGAAGGTAATGCCACGGGTATCGATAAGCGTGTCAATGGTTCACCAGTGCGAGAGGAAGGCCGGTGATTTACGATGACCCGCGTGCAAGGTCTATGGCCACCCACTGTTGAGGGGGAGCCGATGCCAGTGGCAGTGGATAGGCTGATTCTGCAATACAGCCTGGGTACGCCACTGCGTGTTTACAAGCTGACGCTGCTTGAGCTGTCAGGAGTCGTGGAGGCTTTGTGGCTGGGAGCCATGCTTCTACTTGTATGCTTCTTCTTTTGCCTGGTCGAGACAGCCACGGGCGTGCCCTTCCTCACAGCCCTGGTGAGCTGTCTGGCGCTCTGCCGCCAACCAGAGATCGTCATCATTTGCTGCCTTGGCTGGCTTTGGGTGATGGTTCCTCGCTGGGCCTGCCTTGGCTGGCGGGTCTATGTCTGCCTTGACGGTTTTGTTTGCCAGCAGGGCCAGCGGTTGATGGCTTTGCGCTGGGACCAGATCGAGGCGCTGTGGTACAGGGAGGAGATAAAAGGCATTGTGACCGGGAGTAGTGGAGAGATGGAGTTTGTCCGTAAGGAGTCTTATCGCTTGCAGAGTGTCGACGGGAGATGGTTGAACCTGAAAGGGCCTCTACTGAAGAAGCCTGAGTTGATCTCTCTGCTCAACAGGCAGATCTGTGCTCATCGCTTGCCGGGGGCCATTGCGGCCTTACAGGCCGGAGAGACGTTGGTTTTCGGGGAGATGAGAGTGAATCAGGCGGGGTTGAGTAAGGGGCGAAAGTTTGTCCCCTGGCAGGAGATTAAGGATGTTACGGTCGATGGGTGCAGGCTTGGCATACAACGTCTGCCTAAGCAGGGCCTGCGCCAGAAAGACGTGTATTGGAAAGTGTCGGCGATGGTCAATCCAGGTTTGTTTTTGGCGCTGAAAGATTCTGTGCTGACTGCCAGGTTGGCAGAGGGTGATTCCAAAGCAGCGCCGAGCTTCTCTATCGGGCCGACGTCGGAGGGTGTTGAGCCATTCCTGTCTCGGCAGGTTTGCCTTGCTTCCGACAGGCTCCCCCCTCGATAGGTGCACGAAGTAAGCTGCGGAGCGATGCCGCTTAGAATGAGGAAGTGGAGGCTCTTCCCTTAGCACTTCCAGCGAGGGCGAACAGCAGCGGCCTCGCTCAGCCTGCCGTCACCAAGGAGACCAGAGGGCCTGCCTGGAAGCTGAGATCAAGCATCAGCCTCTTTCTTCCCCTCCCTTCGGCCTGGCATCCCAGGCAGGCCCCATCTTCATTGCAGAGCTGCTTGCCTCACCCGGCCTGGTCTAGAGAGTGCGCCCGCGCCCGCGCCCCGGCTGGTTGAGCAACAACCGCAGGCGCGCCACTTCCGGCGCACTGCCAAACGGCGAAGCCGCCAGCTGCCCCACGAGCCGGCGCGCCCGGTCCAGATTCACCTGACTACGGATCGCGTGCGCCACAGGTACCGCCTCCAGGCCCAGCGCCGCCGCCTGCTCATACTCGCCCAGCCGCGCATAGGCCTCCGCCGCCAACAGCTCTGCATAGACATTGGCGCGCGTCATACCGCTCAACTGGCGCGTTGGCAGACTATCCAACGCCTCCCGAGGCCAGTTGAGTGCCAACAGCACCGCGGCCCGATCAATCTGAAAACGCTCCCTACTCAAAGGCAGATGATAGTGATGATCTCCTCCCGAGCCGGCCAGGGCCTCGCCCAGCCAGGCAGCCGCCTCATCCAACAGCGCCAGCACCCCGCCTGGCCGGCGTTGCGCCTCCACTGTCCGCGCCTGAGCCAGCGCACCGCGCAGCAAGAGCGCGACCCGCAAATCAGCCGGCAGACGCGGCAGCAGCCGCCGCGCCCGTTGCTCATCCTGCAGCGCCTGCTCAATCTGGCCAAACTCGATCAGGGCCGTCATCCGTCGGTAGAGTGCAAAGGCCAGCTGCGGCTCCTGTTGCAGGGAGCTGGCCCAACCAACAGCCTTGTTGAGATGCTCCAGCGCTCGCTGCGGCTGCTGCTCATCGCGCAGTACCGAACCCGCCAGGGTGTGATAACCCACCAGCAAGCGTTTGAGGTGTGGCTGATCTCCTCTGGCAAACGGCAACGCCTCATACAGCCCGCCCAGGGTGGTCTCAACCACTGGCAGCTCCGGGCCAGCGGTACTGAGGTCCCCTTTGCGATTCAAGGCGGACAAACGTCGTGCCACCTGCTCCACATCAATGGCCGGACGGCTGATCACTGCGGGAGGTTGCAGCGCTGCAGTCTGCTGCCCGAAACCCGGCAGCTCCGCCAGGCCCAACAGGACAGGAGGGATGGCCAGGATCTCCGCGAGAAATCGTCGTCGAGAGAAACTGTCAAAGCCTTCGTCGTGATGCTCCATGAGGTTCACATACCTTTCAGTGACGCCCAGCGCCCGCGCCAGGTCGGCTTGGGTCCAGCGCTTGCCATCAGGACGCCGCTTCAGACGCCGATAGTGACGGACCACCTGCCCCGGGCGAGGAAGGTGATCAGGCCCCGCCTCAAAAGGCGGATAGCCAAGCTGTACCCACCAGGGACAACCGCCAGCGCGATCATGACAGCTCCCCAGCGATTCAGACGTAGCAGCCATTGCTATCAGGCGCTCCTTTCCCTCTGCGGAAAACAGGGAAGCCACGTAAACGCTAGAGCCAGTATACGGAGGGAGGGAGAGCAACGCAAGAGCTTCCGAAGGAAAAGCAGAACCAGGAGTTCATCATCTCTTGATAGCGAGACTAGACCAGTGAAAAAGGCGAGCGATTGCTTTGACAATCGATGGCAGGGATCGATTCCCTCTCTCGGGAACCATTGGGGGAAGCGCACTGAGGTCGTGGTAGGTGGCAGTCTCGTCAGCTCTGTCCTCGTGCCCACGCCTGGCCTGCCTGGAGCCAGGTATCCTCTTGCTCCCTTTGCTCCCGCTTCTCCCCCTCCAGGCAGGTCACCGATTGCAAACGCTCTGCATGCTTACAGCGCACGCCCGCGCCAGGTCGGCCTGGGTCCAGCATTTGCCATCAGGACGCCGCTTCAGACGCCGGGTCAGCAAGCCGCTTTCGCCCGCTTTGGGATCAGAACACCAAGGAGACTAGAGGGCCTGCCTGGAACCTGGGACCGGGCATCAGTCTCCTTCTTCTCCTCCCCGCTCGGCCTGGCTCTCCAGGCAGGCACTATCTTCACCGTAGAGCTTCTGCTTACCTTGCTTTGCCTTCCTTTGCCTCGTCTTATCCGATCGAGACGATGCGCCCACGTCCGCGCCCCGGCTGGTTCAGTAGCAGTCGCAGGCGCGCCACCTCCGGCGCACTGCCAAACGGCGAAGCCGCCAGCCGCTCGGTGAGTCGCTGCAAGCGCTTCAAGTTGACCTGGCTCTCAATCTGACGGAGCGGCTCAACGAGGTCCAGCGCTAGCGCTGCGCCCATCTCATAGTCGCCCAGCTCGATGTAGGCCTGCGCCGTCAACAGGTCCGTAAAGGCGCTGTGGCGAACAGCACCCGTTCGCCGCTGTGACGGCAAGATCTCCAGGGCTTCTCGAGGCCGACCCAGCTCCAGCAGAGCCGCCCCTTTATCCACACGATAGCGACGGAGATCGATGAGCAGAAAATACCCTGCACGCGCCTCACTCGGCGCCGGCTCGCGCTGTAAGAGAGTTGCCCCTTGCTCCATCTCACGCAGAGCCTCGCCCGATCGCGGCACATATCCCCGCGAGGCCGCATATACCCGACTGAAGGCACCCCGAATCAGTAGCGCCGCCTGTAGCCAGGACGGCAGCAAAGGCAACAACGTCCGCGCCCGCTGCACATCCTGCAGCGCTGGCTGCGGCTGCCGGGCATCCAGCCAGACTGTCTGACGACGGTAGAGGGCAACGGCCAGCAGCTCTACCTCTTCCGCACCTTGGGCCAGAGCGACGGCGCGATTGGCATGTTCGATAGCCTGACTATAGCTCCCCTGGTCGCGAGTAATGGCGCTCGCCAGCAGGTGATAGGAAACCAATAGGCGAGTTGTGCGCAGCCGCTCGCTCCCGACAAAGGGAAGCTGCGCATAGAGCGTCTGCAGAGCAGCCTGTACCTGGGGAAGAACCGGCGCAGCATTGCCAGCATGATAGTTCTGCCAAGCGCGCTCTTCCTGGGCAAACAACTGCTCATAGTCAGCAGTGAAGCGCGGCAGGTGCGGAGCTGATGGCTCAGAAGTACGGCTCGTACGGCTCGCAGCAGCCGACGACGCTGGCGCCAGAGGAGCCAGCGTCAGCCCGAGCAATACCGGCGGGATCTGCAAGGTTTCGGCTAGAAACCGTCGGCGGGTGATGCTGTCCAAACCTTGATCAAAGTGTTCCATATTATGCACTGCCCTTTCTGTGATACCGAGCGCCCGCGCCAGATCGGCCTGGGTCCAGCATTTGCCATCAGGGCGCCGCTTCAGACGCCGGTAGTAGCGGATCACCTGGCCCGGGCGAGGCCAGCCGTCAGGTCCTTTCTCGAAAGAAGGATAGCCAAGCTCTACCCACCAGGAGAGAGCCGAGGCATCAGCCGAATCGGAAGACTGCCGCTCAGCAGACAGCGACATTCTGTTCTCTCCTTCCATTCCCAGAAACACCATGTTCTTCCAGAGAGGGAGCTATCTTCAGTATAGAGAATATCCGGCGCATCGGCAATGACCAGGCAAGTTCGACCAGAAGTGCAACTTCAGCCTCGGACTAACTATCGGAAAGAGGACAAGCGATAACCCTTGTGGTTGGTCACATGGTGGTCCTGCCCGGCCACCACCTCGCTGATGCCGGCGATCTTCTGCCGCAGTCCTTCCACCAGCTCAGGAGTCTGCCATATCTTCTACTCACTCGTCTCCGGCTTCGGCCTGAGCAATACCACGTGCAGTATCATAGGCTGTCTGATCGCCTCTTAAAAGCCTGGTCATTGGAAGCGCTGGGGAGCACAACAGTGCAGGGAGCCTGGCATCTGGCCTGTCATAATGAAGGCTTTCATCGCCTGGGCTGTCAACGCGCTCCAGAGCAGCCCAAAGCCACCATGCCCGCTGGCAATACTGACGCCCTCGGACAGCGGGCCGATGAGCGGAAGGTGATCCGACGTCACCGGTCGCAAGCCTGCCCGCACCTGAATCACGCGGCAGTCAGCCAGCATAACAAGACGGCGTGCTCTGGTCAGCAGATCAAGGGTATCTTCCTCCATCGGGCTGGCATCAAAGCCTCGCTCCCGATGCGTGGCTCCTATCAGCAGGCCCTCAGCCCGCGGCACAAGGTAGATCCCATTGCCCACAAAGACATATCTGAGTGATGAAGCAGGCCCGACTACTACAATTGCTTGACCATACTGAGGCCGCAAGGGAAGAGGCTGGTCCAGCCACGAGGCACACTGAGTTGACCAGGCCCCAGCGGCAATGATCAGGTGATGACGCCAGATCGGTCCTTCCGGTGTCTCCACACCTAGAACACGCCCGGATTCTCTCAAGAGACCCACCACAGGCCGATAAGGGAGAAACAGGGCACCTTGCCTGCGCGCGGCTTCGGCATAAGCCTCGATGAGGCGCCGTGCATCAAGGTACAGCTCATGGGAATGAGCAATTACTACCGTCTCATCGCCGTCATCGAGACAGCACAAATACGGTTCCCACCGCCGGGCCTCCTGCTGATCAACCACCTCAAGCGTCACTCCTGCCTGCTGCCAGGAGGCAAGCCACTTCTGGAGCCGCTTATCGGCACGACAGAGGCGCAGTAGCCTGGTCTGCTGATAGACAATCTCTGGCCTGATCTCTTCCAGCTCAGCCAGCTCAGCGCGCAAAGTGTTGAGGGCATGCACCAGTAAGCGCATGCGTCTGTGATCAGGCGGCAAGAACGGCCTGATCGGAGCGAGCAAGCCAGAAGCCACGCGAGAAGTCCCTCCCCCGATAGGTCCCCGGTCTACCAGCGTGACGGAAATTCTTTCCCGACTCAACTCATAAGCAATGGCACAACCTATCACGCCACCGCCAATGATCAAGACATCTGTAGTGATAACCTGATTGCTCATTGACCTTTTCCCACTATTGAACGTATCAGATCACCAAGATCCCGCATAAGCCCACTGACACTTTGGCAATGAGGATCAATAGTCATTAATCCTTCAATGATCGACTTTATACGCACAATCTGATTTCTTGACCCTAAAGCCTGAGCAATAACCAGAGCCTGCCGCAGATAGGAGCAACATTCATCCAGCTCCTTGATTCTGAGCGACAACTCAGCAAAGGCCAGAGAGAAATTTCCCTGCCAGCGTGTCCAGGCTCCGCCAACCTGGTCAATCATGCTCTCAAGTGCTTCTCTCGCTTCTCTTAGCCTTCCGATCCGAGCAAGAACGTGAGAACGTTCTATCATCCACCCTACCGTATCGACCCGCGTATAGCTACCGTCTCCATCGAGCGGGCCTCTTATCGCAGCCAGCAGGTTGCCAATCTGATCAAGTTTTCTGAGCGCTCCATTCTGGCTTTCTCGATCAGGAAGTAGAGAATATGCTTCAGCAAGACAAATCTCTACATAACTTTTGAGGGGATCACGGGAGCGTTGCGCATAGACGCTTGCCCTCTCCAGATCTCGAATTGCCAGTTGAGGCAGATTCAGAAGTAAATAAATCCTTGCTCTGCGAAGAAGAGCAGAAGCAAGTAGCTCTGCCTGATCAAGGTGTAAGGCGATAGCCAGCGCTCGGTTGATGTGCGGCAATGCCTGCTCAAACGTCAACAGATCTCGCCAAGCAGTGGCTATGACTTGCAGGAAACGCCCTTGAAAGCCTAAAAGCAGACCCCACGCTTGACCACGGGCGGCCTCCAAATCTGATTCTAGCCAGCGTAGGGGAGTACTGGCCTCTTGAATCGCTGACAGAACGTGGCCGCTGTAATAATAGCGCCAAGCTAACGCAAGACGGTCTTCATAGCAATCTATGATCTGACGATCTAGCGTTTTTAATACAGCAGCCCTGGACTTCGCTAGAGATTTCCTCTCAAAAACTCCTTCTTCGTTGTCGCAGAGAGTTTGACCATTTCCGAGCAGGCACTGCGGATCACAACCGATGATAGTAGCAATTCTCTGGAGCACATTCCTCGGCGGCATGCGCACGCCCGCTATGTAATTGGAGAGTGTACGGCGCGAGATTCCTACCTCATTAGCTACTTCTTGAATGGTGTATCCTTGTTTCTTAATCCAATATCCAATATCCAATAGAGGTTTCTACGGGACTCGATCTAGAACCATCCTTCATCACAGCCTCCAGCCAGATAGTGATGAAAGTGCGCAACTGCCTTTAGTATATACACATTTTCCGGCCTTGTACAGAGTAATGTGCAGAGAAAAATGATATGCCTTACAAAGGGCAAGTTATACAAGAAAGGCATGCGCAAAATGTGCTCACACTGTTCACAATTCGTGCTCAATGTGTTCCGCTCTGGAGGCCGTTTTAGACTGGCAGTCATCTATACTCAAAAGCAGATGCATCCAGAAATGGAATTTCAGCTTCGGCCCAGCTACATAGCACAGGTCAGGAGCGGTCTCTTAGGATAGAAGCAGACAAGTAAATAAGAGAAGACTGTGCCCGCCCTGGCCCCTGACAGCTTCACAGCTTCAGTTCTACATGCTGGTAAGCAACAAGCTTTTATTGGAGAGAAGAGAGAGGAAGGAGATCAGATGTTTGTCCGTCTCCCTCGCTGGCTCCCAGCTCCTTGCAGGTCAGCCTTTTCCTGGGTACCTCCCCACCCGCTCCCTCTACCAGGGAGCAAAGAGATCCTCCAGCGCCCCAATCTGCCGCTCATGCGGCCAGCGCTCCCGCAGACGCTCATAGACCTCTGCCAGCTTGTTGAAGTAGAGCCGCGACCCCAACCGGCGCGCCAACTGCACCGCCTCGGCCACGACGCTGCCGGCCTCTTCCATCGATCCCTGCTGCAGGCGCACCTGCGCATAGTAGTAGAGCAGATCCACCCTTGTGATAGGTTCCTGCTCTGGATCGCTCGTCTCCCCCTCCAATGCCTGCAGAGCCTTCTCTGCCGCTTTCGGCTGCCCCAGAAAGAGCTGTGTCTGCGCATCTCCAAAGACATAGAGCGAGTAGCGGCTCGACCGCTGATAGCTGTAGGCTGGGTCCTCTTCAGGCCGCTGCGGATAGTGCTCGTAAGCCAGTTCCCTGGCGCGGAGCGCTTCTTGCCTGGCCTGGCGCATAGCAGACACTTCCGCCAGTCCTGCGTACGTCCGCCCTTTCAGCAGGGGCGTGACCGCCGGCGTGAAGTGCGCCACAGCCTGCTGGTAGCAGGCCAGGGCTGCCGCACTCTGTCGCTGGTGAAAATGGAGGTTAGCCAGGCCAATCCAGGCCGCTATTGCCAGATTGCGATCGCCGGCTCGCCTGGCCAGTTCCAGCGCCCGCTTACCAGCCCGCGCCGCCTGCCCGAAGTCTTCGCGATCGGTCGCCAGCTCGCAGGTCAGCAACTGGGCCTGAGCCGCCAGCGCCGCGGCTCCTGCCTGGCTCAGCGTCGGCGACTGGGCCAGCAGCATGATTTGCTCCCTATAGAGGGGCAGCAGGGCCTCTACCTGAGCAGGGGCGCCGCCAAAGTAGAGATCTTGCAGGGCCCTGATGCCTCGCTGATAGGCAGCCAGCAGGTCTTGAGCGCAAAGCTGGGCGAGTGGCGGCAACTCCTGGCCGGCAGGCGCCATCAACTCACGCAGATCCTTAGCCAGAGCACGGCCAGAACCTTCCTCGGCTGGCAAGCCCAAGAGGCCCAACGCTTCGGGCGAGGCCTCAAGACAGCGACACAAACGCTGGATGCTATCAATGCGGATCGCCTCCCCGCGTTCAGCCCGCTCGACCGTCGAGAGCGAGACCCCCGCAAAATCGGCCAGCTCGCGCTGACTCCACCCGCGACGCTTGCGCGCCAGACGCAATGCCCTCGATTGCCTGTTCATGGAACCGGCTAGCCCGACGGGAACCCTTCACTTACTACCAGAGCTGAAAATGCTCCTCTAAGCTCGTCACTCTCTTTTCATGCTTCCATTGCAATTTAAGCGCTTGGTAGCTATTCGCAAATTTATGAAAGTAAAGACGTGACTCTATACTCCTGGCTTGATAAATCCCATTAACAAGGAATGTGCATTCCGCTTCAAGATCCCCTTGGGCATGGGCAAGAGCAGCCTGGTAATAAAGGAAATCCACGCGGTAGATGCCGGTGAGGGTCTCTGGAGGAATCTCCCTGGCTGCTTGCTCCAAGGCTGAGCGTGCTTCATGTATTTGCCCAAGCAAAAGACGCGTCTGAACGTCACCAAAGATGTAGAGCGCATAGCGGCGTGGACCATTCTCGGCAAGATAATGCTGGTAGGCCAGGTCAAGCGCTTGACTGGCCCCTGCTCGATCTCCACAGAGCGCTGAAGCCTCAGCTAGGCCGGCGTAGATTCGCCCCTTCAAGGCAGGAGAGATAGACGACTTTTCCTCATCTACAAAGGTCAATGCGCGCCGGTAGGCACGTATGGCGACAGTCCCTTGTCCCTGGTGCCAACCGACATTAGCAAGGCGTATACAAGCAACAACAGAGAGGCTTGCATCCTGAGCTTGCCGCGCAAAGTCGAGGGCTCGTTTGCCGTACTGGATCGCTGTACCAAAATCAGTGCGTTCAGTCGCAAGGGCACATCCCAACTCACAGGCTGAAGCAGCCAGACGGGCAGATTCTCGCTGCAGCGGCGAAGTACGTTCTGCAAGGGCGCTAAGCTGCTGAATATAGAGAGGGAGGATAGCCTCTAGATAGATAAATTTACCTTCATTGTAGAGGCCCTGGCATGCTTCTACAGCTCGCCTGTAGAGGGCCAAAAGCTCATCTGACCACAGGGAGGCAATAGAAGCAATTGAGCTGGATGGAACTGCAATCATCCCCCCTGCAAGGCTGGCAAGGAGCAAGCTAGCATCTCGTCTCTTCATGGCCTCTTCCTCGTCGTTGGCATCTTTTTCTGTTTGCACAAAGCCC
This sequence comes from Thermogemmatispora onikobensis, assembly GCF_001748285.1. Classification (NCBI taxonomy): domain Bacteria; kingdom Bacillati; phylum Chloroflexota; class Ktedonobacteria; order Thermogemmatisporales; family Thermogemmatisporaceae; genus Thermogemmatispora; species Thermogemmatispora onikobensis. The sequence goes on from NZ_BDGT01000062.1 coordinate 21,907, forward strand.
GTAGTGAAAGGGGGCACAGCAGCAGAAATCGATGATCCTCGCAACAGGGCAGCTGACGGTCCTGCCGATATCTGTCCTGTTCCTACCAAAGGAGGGACTAATCCTAACTCTTCCGGCGTACGTCCCAGGCATTGGCAGAGACGCTGTACGCTATCTATGCGGATCGGCTCTCCACGCTCTGCACGCTCTACTGTCGCAACACTAATGCCCGCAAAGTCTGCTAATTGTTGCTGACTCCAGCCGCGCTGCATTCGCGCTGTACGCAAAAGCAGATTGACCTTTCTCTGCAGCTGTTTACCAGGATCGTCATCCAGCGGCCCCATCTACAGACACTCCTCCTCTTCCTATAAACACAGCGTCTTTCTTCCTCACTTTCCGCCCTCAATCTATCCATCAACTATCGACAGTATAACACAGACAAGAGTCTCTGCAGAAGAAAGAGCGGTGTTAACACCACTCAATGCTGGCCAAGCCTTTACAACTGAAGGGAAATCCTGCAGAACTGATAGCTTAGATAAGGCTCCCTGCCAGAAACGCAGGCTATACTCATGGATAGTAACGCGATATGTATGGCGATTTATCCATTCAAATAGAACCGCTAGTGACAACCACCCTACAAGCCAGGGGTCCTTATGGTGACGTTTCCCCAGCACCTGGAAAGAGAAAGAGACTGTTGCTCCTCTCAGGGCAGGGCTGGGGCAGCAGCCTCCACGGCAAGGAAGACTGCTGCCTGGCAGGCAGATGCATCCAGAAATGGAATTTCAGCTTTGGCCCAGCTACATAGCAAAGGTCAGGAGCGGCCTCTTAGGATAAGAAGGGGCCAATGATAAAGTAGCCGTTCCAAGGAGAACTTGGATTGATAAGAGCTTTGGCAGCATGCACCTTTGCTGCAGAGGGACTATTGCAGCGATAAAAGAAGGAGGAAATCGGCCAATGGCCACCGCACCCCAACCTGTTTCATACCGAGCGCCCGGGCAGCTCGTGCGCCCTTGCGCGCGCTGTCGCCTGCGTGACCTCTGCCTCACCGCGCCGCAGCCCATTGTTCTGCCGCGCCTACCGCGCTCGCAGTGGGCTGTTCAGTTACATCGCCTGCTCTCCCGCCAGACCACAGAAGAGGAGGAGCACGCATGATCCGCCACTGGCTTACCCGTCTGCTCGGCTTTCCAGCCAGCCAGGCTGCCCAGGCCGCCGCCGGCTCCCTGGCGCCCAGCGGGCCGGACGACCCCTACGTCCTGCCCCGCTCCCGCCAGGAACAGGACCGCCTCGACCTGCAACACTTCGCCCTGCGCCAACTGTTCGGCACCCACTTCCTCGCCCCCGTCCAGCACCCGCAGGCCATCCTCGACGTCGGCAGCGGTACCGGCATCTGGCTGCGCGAGGCCGCCCGCCGCTGGCGCCAGGCCCGGCTCATCGCCCTCGACAAAGACCTCTCCCTCCTGCGTAGCCCCCTGCCCCCACGCTGCCAATCCATCCAGGCCGACCTCCTCAGCGGCCTCCCCTTCCCCGACGCCTCCTTCGACTACGTCCATCAGCGCCTCCTCGCCGCCGCCATCCCCCTCACCGCCTGGCCCGGCGTCCTCGCCGATCTGCTGCGCGTCACCCGACCCGGCGGCTGGCTCGAACTCGTCGAAGCCACCAATGAAGTCTTCCACGAAGGCCCACGCCATGCCCAGGTCCGCACCTGGTTCGAAGCCCTGGCCGCCCGGCGCGGTCTGCACATGGCCGCCCCCCTCCAGCTCCCCGACTGGCTGCGCAGCCTCGGCCTCGACCCGGTCGTACGCCACTGTCAGGCCCCTCTCGCGGGCAAAGCACATGGCGCCCCCCTCTTCCGTCAGGACCTGCTCGCCTCCCTGGAGAGCGTCGCCCCCGCTCTGGCCAGCGTCAACCAGGTCCCCCTCTCTCAGGTAAAGGAGACCCTGGCCGCCCTGCCCGCCGAATGGGAGCACCACGGCACACACTGCGGCCTCCTGGCCGTCTGGGGGTGCAAGCCATGAGCCGCCACAAACACAAGAAAGGGCGCCAGTCACCCAAACGCCGCCATCGCTCCACTCACCCCATCCTGGCCAACTCGCAACCATTCCCCCTGCCAGGACTGCTCGAGTGGGTGCTGGCCAGGCGCACCCTTGAAGATCTCCAAACCCTGGCCAGCGAGCTGCTCTCACCACACGCTCAGGCCCACTGGCAACGCTGGCGGGAGAACCAGCAGATCAGCGAGCTGGAAAGCCTTCTCCCCGACCTCAACCCCGACGACCACTGCATGCTAGAGATCCTGGTCGAACTGGAGCAAGGCATCACCCTGCTGCAGACCCGCATTCAGGAGGTCCTGGAACATGACCCCGA